>ONYJ01000111.1 GCA_900322025.1 uncultured Bacteroidales bacterium
TATCAGTTTCTTGTTATCTCTTTGGTGCAGGCCAATACTTGGCTCATCGAGAATGTAGAGAACATTCACCAATTTGCTGCCTATTTGAGTGGCGAGCCTGATTCTCTGGCTTTCTCCACCGCTGAGGGTGGCGGTAGCTCTGTTGAGAGAAAGATAATCTAAACCTACGGCACTGAGAAACCCGATTCTGTCGTTTAATTCTTTAATAATATCTCTGGCTATTTGCTTTTGCCTTGCATCCAGTATGTTTGGCAGGTTTGCCACCCAATCTTTGAGAGTGGCTATATCCAAGGCTGCTACCTCCGCAATATTTTTTTTGTCTATCTGAAAGCAGAGAGCTTCTTTCTTCAACCTTGCGCCGTGGCATTCGGGACAGACTACTTCTTCTATATACTTGTCTTTCAGAGAGTCTTTGGCGGAATCGTCTTCCTCATCTTCTGCCTGCTGCATTTTAGTAACTACTCCTGGGAATGCTGCCAGCATGGTGCCATCTTCTAAATTAACCCTGAATAATTCTTGGGTTCCGTAGAGAATCATATTCAGAATATCTTCTCCGAGAGTTTTGATTTGGGCATTGAGGGAGAATCCATATTTTTTTGCCATGCTTTCCAAAATGCGGAAGGTATCAGAATCTTTGTACTTGCCTATTGGTATGATTCCTCCGGCATTGATAGATTTGGTAAAATCGGGAATTATCCTATCCATATCTATCCTTGCAATGTAGCCTAAGCCTTTGCAGGTAGGACATGCTCCTTGTGGAGAGTTAAAAGAGAAAGTGAAAGGGGCAGGCTCCTGAAGAGCTTCTCCTGTATCTGGATCCATTAAGTGCATAGAGAAGAATTTCAGATTTCCGTTCTCATCTCCTTGCCTAACAACCGCAACGGTTCCTTTTCCTCTTTCGAGAGCAGTGCTTACGGAAGAGTATATTCTTTTGTATTCCTCTTTTGTGGGAATAATTTTATCTACAACAAGCTCTATGAAATGAATTTTGTATCTGTCTAAAGGCTTAACATCGGCCAATTCTTTTATCTGTCCATCTATCCTTATTTGCGTGAATCCCTTCTTTAGCAAGCTGTCGAATAGTTCTTTATAGTGTCCTTTTCTGCCTATGACAAGAGGAGAGAGCAGATAACATCTTTCCTTTTCAAACTCCTCTACAATAAGATTCGTGATTTGCTCTGCGGTGTATTTTATAAGTTGCTTGCCGGTTACAGGAGAATAGGCATAAGCAGCTCGTGCATATAATAGCCTGAGAAAGTCATAAATCTCGGTAATGGTACCAACTGTTGATCTTGGGTTGCTGCCGGTAGTTTTTTGCTCTATTGCAATTATCGGGCTCAAGCCGGTAATGCTTTCTACATTTGGCCGTTCCAATATGCCTATGAATTGCCTTGCGTAGGCGGAAAGAGTTTCCATATATCTTCTCTGTCCTTCCGCATATATGGTATTGAATGCCAGAGAAGATTTTCCGCTACCGCTTAAACCTGTGATGACTATAAATTTTCCCCGAGGAATAGTTACATCTATCCCTTTTAAATTATGCTCTTTTGCTCCTATAACCTGAATATCGTTCATAGATTCTTATATATTGAATCTCAGCCAGGTTTCTGCTCTAAGGTAGGGATTGTGAGCTAACTCTTCCTGCATTGTAGAATTAGGACCGTGCCCGGCATAAATGGTACATTCGGGGCATATAGTTGTTGCAAGTTTCTTAACTAAAGAATTGCACATAGCCTCGTTGTTTCCTTCCGGCAGGTCTGTTCTTCCGCAGTTGCCGGCAAACATAGTGTCGCCTGTAAGACATATTTTTTCTGCGGGAGCATAAAAGCAGATGCTTCCCCAAGTGTGCCCCGGAGTTGAAATAGCTGTAAGCGTAGATTCTCCAAAAGAAATTATATCTCCATCCTCAATATCTACTGTGTCTAAGGAAGGGTTTTCTATATCTATCGAAAATAGCTTGCTGGTGTCTTTTGTAAATTTCAACAACTCTTTATCTTCTTTGTGTATATAGGTAGGTATGTTGTAAGTATCTGTAATAAAGCGGTTGCCCATTACATGGTCGAAATGGCCATGAGTACACAGCAACTTGACAGGTTTGAGCTGATTGTCGGAAATATACTTTACAACCCTTTCCCTTTCTTTTTCTGTACTCAATCCCGGATCTACTATAACACACTCTTTAGTGCTGTCTGAAAGAATGTAGCAGCACTCTCTCAAATCGTTAACATAAAATTGTTTGACAGTTATCATTTTATATTCAAATTTCTGTTTATTCCTTTTAGCATTGGCACAAAACTCATCTCTAATATATCTCTTGCCTTAAACCGTCCATCTTCTGTTTTAACTATCTCTTTGAGAATCTGCCTGTCTGAGACGTGTTCGGGGCTTTTATTAACCGGAATTATCAGGCGCCCTCCCGGTTTAAGTTGTTTTAAAAGTGCTTCCGGTACATACGGAGCTCCGCAAGTTACTATAATTCCATCAAAGGGAGCTTCTTTTTCGAGGCCGGCAAATCCGTCTCCCAAAAACAGATGGATTTTTCCCGAGTGTATGGCTGCAGTGGCGGAGGTTAGTAGATTTTCTTCAGGAAAAATATATCCGGCTTCTTCTAAATTCTTTACTGCTACCCTAAACAGAGTTTGTTGCCTTTCTATAGAAAAAACTTCTGCGCCGAGATAGAATAATATGGCACACTGATACCCACAGCCGGTTCCAATTTCAAGAATTTTATCTCCCGACTTTATATCTAAAAGATGTGTCTGTAGGGCTACGGTAGATGGCTGAGAAATTGTCTGGTCTGCTTCTATGGCTACAGGCATATCTTTATAAGCTAACTCTTCCAGACCTTCCTGAACAAATATGTGTCTGGGAACAGCACCTATGGCTTTCAGAACCTTATCGGAAAAATGGCCCTGTAAAGCAAGTTTTTCTACCAGCATTTTCCTTCTTCCCTTATAAAGCAAACTATCTTTCATATCCTTTTTTGCCGATAGCAAATTTACAAGATTATTGTTATTTTTGCTTAAACTTCAATTATTGGATATGCATATTGGAATTGCAGGAAACATAGGCAGCGGAAAAACCACTCTCACAGGTCTGCTGGCAAAACATCTGGGTTGGACAGCTAAATACGAACCGGTTGAAAATAATCCGTATTTAGAAGACTTTTACAACGATATGCCTCGTTGGTCTTTTAACCTTCAGATATATTTTCTTAACAAGAGA
>ONYJ01000155.1 GCA_900322025.1 uncultured Bacteroidales bacterium
AGCAGAAAACAGCAATACTTAAATATATAGTAAATGTTTGCAAGTCTTTGGGTGTGGCCACTCCTAAAATAGCTGCAGTTGCGGCTACTGAGCAGATGCTGGATGGTATGCCTGCTTGTGTAGAGGCTGCTATGCTCGCAAAAATGGCCGACAGAGGACAGCTTCCCGGTTTGATAGATGGCCCGCTGGCCCTCGATGTTGCTATCAATAAAGAGGCTGCTGCCATTAAGAAATTGAAGAGCGAGGTTGCTGGTGATGCAGATGGCTTGCTATTCCCTAATATTGAGAGTGGCAATGTTTTCTACAAGTCTAATACGATGTTGGTACCAGGGGTTAGAACTGCTGCTTTTGTTGCAGGAGCTTCTGCGCCATGCGTACTTTCTTCAAGGGCAGACAGTATAGATACTAAGCTAAATTCTATTGCTTTGGCTTGTTTACAGGTTAAATAAGCTGACAAAGATGAACTTTTAAAGATAGGGGAGATGAACAAAGTGTTGTTCGTCTCCTTATCTTTTTAGATATTTGGCACATGGTAGAAAATGTTTACGATCTTATAATTGTAGGCGGAGGTGCTGCCGGACTTATGGCTGCTACGTGGATAACGGAGCACTATAAGGATATACCGGAGAAACCTTCTGTATTGTTGCTGGAAAAAATGCATAGGCCCGGGCGTAAACTGAATATTACAGGCAAGGGCAGATGCAACATTACCAATACTCGTATGTGGGATGAGTTTTCGGTACACATTCATCCTAACAAGCAATTCTTTAAGAATGCTTTTTACGCTTTTTCTTCTCACGATACAATGGACTTTTTTGCCGATTTGGGTTTGGCCTTGTCTGTAGAAAGAGGGCAGCGAGTTTTTCCTAAAAGCATGAGGGCTATGGATGTTACAGATGCTCTTGTAGATACAATCAGGAGTGGTCGGATAGTAGAAATAAAAACAGATTCTACTGTTGAGAGTATTGCGAAAGAAGAAAATTTTATAGTGAAATATAGTGGAGCTCAAGAGGTATTCTCTAAAAAACTTCTTATTGCAACAGGTGGGCTTTCTTACCCATCTACAGGTTCTTCCGGCGATGGATATGCTATGGCAACTTCGGTTGGGCACAGCATAGTATCGTGCCGTCCCTCTCTTACGGCTCTAATTCCGTCTGGCTATGCAGAAGCAGACGGTGGCTTGAGTAGTTTAGCCAACTCTTTATCTGGGTTGCAGCTGAAGAATGTTGCTGTTTCTTTGATGGTTAATGGCAGCATTGTTCAGGAAGAATTTGGAGATTTGGATTTTACGGCTGGCGGCTTGGAAGGTTCCTTAGGTTTTCGCATTAGTAGAAAAGCCGTGGAAGCTTTAGATTGCGGACAAAAGGTTTCTGTGGTTATAGACTTGAAACCGGCCTTGTCTGTGCAGCAAATCCAGCAACGCATAAAGCGAGAGGCCGCTATAGGTAATAATACTATAAAGTATCTGCTATCAAAGTTATTACCGCCAAAACTCGTCAATCCTTTTCTTTTACTTAACAAGCAGCTTGTTAGAGTAAGTTCGGGAGAGGCGGCCAACCAACTTCCGCAGCTTTTGAAAGATTTCAGATTTAATATACTATCCTATGTGGGTTTTGAGAGATGTGTGGTTACAAACGGAGGAGTATCGCTGAAAGAAATATCTCAGAAAACTATGGAGTCTAAAATTGTAGAAGGGTTGTATTTTGCAGGTGAAGTTCTTGATTTAGACGGAGATACCGGAGGGTATAATCTTCAGATAGCTTTTTCTACAGCTGTGCTGGCAGTTCAGAGTGCCCTGCGGCAGACATCGCCATAAAACTATGCAATGATTTCTATATTCAAATCTTTGTAGCAGAATTTTATTGTACTATCCTGTTCTATTTCAAAAGCTTCAAAATCTTCTAATTCGAGCACTATGAGATCTCCGCTTCTCAAAGACATATACTCAGAGGCTCGTTGTATGGCTGTATCAAAGAACTCGAAGCCTTGATATGGTCCATTGCCTTTAATTGGAGTTATAGGTGCAAGAAATACGCTATTATCTAAGCAATTACCCTCGTTTATATCGTATGTGCAAATATGTATGCCCCAACCGCAGGTTGAGTAGTAGAGGTGCGCATATTCTTCTCGGATGCACTTGCAGGCCTTATCTATCTTTATGTAGGCAAAAGGAATGGCTCTTAGAGTTTCTATTTTATCTGGAACATAGTATTTTACAGAGTTCTCAGAAGAGTCTTTCCTAAATACGGCTGTATCTGGGCTTGTATAGAAATTGTCGCTTTGATATGGAAATACAAACAGGTTCATGCTACCTGTACTTTTGTGGGTTCATTTTTATTTTTGTGAGAACCCTTTTGGTATTAAGCGTAAACTCTCCTTTTTCCATCCACGCATAATAACTCGGCTCTTGCTCCAGTACATCGAGAACCAAACGCCCTTTGTGCTTTCCAAAGTTGAATATCGGCTTTCCATTTTCGTTGAGCACTATTCTGCCAGCGAGATCTAAATTTTTGTTTTTGACGGAGAATTCGGCCAGTTTTTCCACATCGTTTTCCAGAATACCACTGTACTTATCTAGTTGTGCTTTTAGGATTTCCATAGTGGCAATAGTGTCTGCCTGAGCACTATGCGCATCTTCCAGATTTTTGTTGCAGTAAAACTTGTATGCCGCAGAAAGGGTACGCTCTTCCAGCTTGTGAAAGATGTTCTGCACATCAATCATTTTGTGCTTGCTAAAATCGAAATCTATTTCGCACCTTTCAAATTCTTCTGCAAGAAGTGGAATGTCGAACTTTATAGAATTATAACCGGCTATATCAGATCCTTCTAGAAAGGCTGCTATACTTTTTGCGTACTGCTTAAATGTAGGGCAGTCTTTCACATCTTCATCTGTAATGTGGTGAATTGCGGTAGAGGCCTCGGGAATGTGCATCTGAGGATTTATTCTCCTGGTCTTAACTTCGGTATGGTTGTCGGGGTACAACTTAACCACAGATATTTCTATAATTCTGTCTTTTGAAATATCGAGGCCGGTACTTTCTATATCAAAGAAAACCAGAGGCCTTTTAAGATTTATGTTCATGGCGGCAATTATAATCTCATAGGCATAAGCAGAGCGCAGATTTCTTGGTTGGAATCTGTTTGTTCTGCCGGCTGCATGAGGGCTGCTTTGGTTGGTTCTGCAAGCCTGATGCAAATCTGATCATACGGCAAGTTTGCCAAAATCTCAATTAAAAACTGAGATTTGAAAGCTATTCTCATAGGTTCTCCCTGATAATCACAGCCAATGGTTTCTTTTGCACTCATAGAAAAATCGAGATCTTGGGCTGTAATTTCGAGTTTGCCTTGTGCTATCTGAAAGACTATCTGTCCGGTAGATTGGTTGGCACATACGGCCACACGCCTTGTGGCATTGAGAATATCTATTCTTGAAACCGTTATGATGTTGTTGTTATTCTTTGGAATAACCTTAGTGTAATCTGGATAAGTGCCTTCTATTAAGCGGCATACAACGAGTTGTTTGTCAAACTTGAAGAAAGCATTTTTCTTGTCGAAGCTAATAGAAACTATTTCGTCAGATAGCCTTGCCAAATTGTTTTTCAGTATGTTGGCAGGTTTCTTAGGTAGTACAAACGAGCTCTTTGCGCCGGCAATATCTTTTCTTTCGAAGCATACCAGTTTGTGGGCATTTGAGGCAACAAAGGTTGTAGATTTTTCATTTATGTCAAAGAGAACTCCGTTCATAACCGGTCTAAGAGGTTCTTCTGCAGTGGCGTAAATAGTGCCGTTTAGAGCCTCGCAGAGTATTTCTGCCGTTAAATCTATTTTCTTGGGATCCATTAGTGCCGGGAGTTCCGGATATTCGTCTGGCTGCAAGCATGGGATGCTGGCAGTTCCACTTGCCCAAGTAATAGTAAGAATGTTGTTTTCTTCGTTTGTGGCAAACTGTACCGGCTGGGTAGGTAATTCTTTAAAAGAATTTGTAAGCAGAAGTGCAGGAACAGCAATTTTGCCTTCTTCTCCAACTTCCTCAATGTCCATTATTGTCTTTAGGGTAGTCTCTTGGTCAGACCCCGTAATAGTAAGGTTTTTACCTTCCAGTTCTAATAAGAAATTATCTAGAATGGGTAAAGCCGGTTTCTGTGGTATAACCTTAGAGACAGACAATAATGCCTGTAAAAAATCTGTACTTGTTGCTGTAAACCTCATATCTGTATATTTTAGTGTATGCAAATATAAAGAAAAAAACGGTTTTTGTAACTAAGCTTAGGGTGATTTCGTATAATACTCGCTGATGATATGTAAAACCAAATAATAATATAGCCGAATGAGACAACTCAAAATTACCAAATCTATCACAAATCGCGAAAGTGCGTCTTTAGATAAGTATCTTCAGGAAATAGGCAGGGAGGAGAGAATTACTATTGAAGATGAGGTAGAACTTGCGCAAAGGATTAAGAAAGGCGATCAGGCCGCTTTGGAAAAGCTTACAAAAGCAAACCTGAGGTTTGTGGTATCTGTTGCAAAGCAATATCAGAACCAAGGGCTTAGCCTGCCGGATTTAATAAACGAAGGAAACCTCGGCCTGATAAAGGCGGCAGAAAAGTTTGACGAAACAAGAGGTTTTAAGTTTATCTCTTATGCCGTTTGGTGGATACGTCAGTCTATATTACAGGCTCTTGCAGAGCAGTCTAGAATAGTTAGATTGCCGTTGAATCAGGTTGGTGCTCTTAACAAGATAAATAAGATAATAAACAAGTTTGAGCAGGAACACGAAAGATTGCCATCTGCAGACGAGGTTGCCGAAATGTTGGAAACTTCAAAAGAGAAAGTAGCGGATACTCAAAGAGTTTCCGGGCGTCATATCTCTATAGATGCTCCTTTTGTAGAAGGAGAAGATAATAGTCTTTTAGATGTTCTGCCTAATAACGATTCACCGGCAGCAGACAAAGGGCTTATAAATGAATCCTTAAAAGTGGAGATAGAAAGAGCCCTTTCCACTCTTACAGAGAGAGAAAGAAATATAATCAAGTACTTTTTTGGTATCGGATGCCAAGAAAAAACCTTAGAAGAAATAGGGGAAACCTTTAACCTGACAAGAGAGCGTGTAAGGCAGATTAAAGAAAAGGCCATTCGTCGCCTAAAATCTTCTGGTAGAAAAAAGAACTTGATGAATTATCTTGGGTGAGTAGTTTAAGATGAACATTGTGCTATCACTCAGTGGAATATCTGAATCCTTAATTAAGTTCAGCGATGCATTATGTAACTATCCGGAGTTTTTGCTTCTGATAGGTGGGGGGCTGTTTTTTCTGATATACTCCGGTTTTGTGCCGCTACGCTATTTTAAGAAAGCAGTCTTGTCTTTGAGAACAAAAGACGATTCGCCCGGGCATATAAGTTCTTTTCAGGCTCTTATGGGTGCTATAGCCGCCACGGTTGGCATGGGGAGTATTGCAGGTGTGGCCATTGCCTTGATGTTGGGAGGGCCGGGAGCTATTTTCTGGATGTGGGTTAGTGCCATTGTGGGTATGGCTACAAAATTCTTTGAGGGAACACTCTCCATTATGTATAGAGGCAAAGACGATGCCGGCGAAATTCAGGGTGGCCCCATGTATATGATTACCGAGGGTTTGGGGGCAAAATGGAAGCCTCTGGCAGTGTTCTTTTCTGCAGTAGGATTGATAGGCACTCTCTGCATTATGCAGGCAAACCAGCTGACAGAGGCCATTATCACCGTATTTACCACACCGGCAGGGGTACAAGAGAGTATATGGCTGAAATTTCTTATCGGCTGTGTTATCTGTATATTGGTTGCTGTGGTTATATTGGGTGGTATCAAGAGGATTGCGGCAATTGCCTCTAAGATAGTACCGTTAATGGTAGGTCTATATTTTGTGCTGGTGGCATATATTATTATATCTGAGATTCACGTTATACCGCAGGTTTTTGGAGATATTTTCCGTTCGGCCTTTTCGTTTAAGGCCGGTGTTGGCGGAGCGTTGGGCTCTTTCTTTATGGTGGCCACTATTGGAGCCAGAAGGGCAGCTCTTGTAAACGAGGCCGGAGTAGGTACAGCGAGTATGATGCATGGAGCCTCTAAAAACAAAGAGCCTGTAAGAGAAGGGCTTGTTGCCATGTTAGGCCCTTTTATGGATTCCGGAATAGTTTGTACTCTAACTGCAGTTGCCATACTTACAGCGGTAAAGTCTGGAGGGTATGTGCTACCAGAAGCCGGAACTTCAGTTAAGGGCTTGGAGATAGCTCTTAATTCCTTTGGTGCTGCAATGCCATACCCAGTTCTTAACGGCAGCTTAGGGAGTTATCTCCTTATGCTGGTAGTTTTTTTCTTTGCATTCTCTACAATGTTTTCGTACTCATATTACGGTGTAAAGTGTACCAGCTACCTTTTTGGAACCAAGTACGGGAAGTATTACAACTATTTCTTTTTGGCAATGCTGATTGTGTGTGCAATGATTCCACTTAAATTGGCCGTTGCCATTATAGATTTGGCCTTTATGCTAATGGCCTGTGCAACTATGTTTACAATGCTGAAGCTTAGCCCTAAAGTTAAAGCGGCAGCTAAAGAATATTTCAAGAAAAAATGATAATGACACCAGATGTATTTATAAAGCCATTAGTGGCAGAGGCAATAAAGAAATTGTATGCTGTAGAGCCTGAAGATAAACTGATTCAGCCGCAGCCTACCAGAAAGGAATTTGACGGAGATATAACAATTGTAGCATTTCCTCTGCTTAAAATTAGCCGCAAATCGCCTCAGGAAACAGCTGAGGAAATAGGTAATTACCTTAAAGCTAATTATGTAGAGGTGGCTTCATATAATGTAGTAAATGGTTTTCTCAACCTAAAGCTTTCTCAAGATTTCTGGAAAAAATGCTTTAGACAAATAGCCACTACTAAAGATTATGGTCAGCTACCATCGTCGGGAAAGACTGTGATGGTAGAGTTCTCGTCTCCAAATACCAATAAGCCATTGCACTTGGGGCATATAAGAAATATTCTTCTTGGTTGGAGCGTTTCGAGGCTTATGGAAGCCAATGGTCATAAAGTGGTAAAAACCAATATAGTAAACGACAGGGGTATTCATATATGCAAATCGATGTTGGCTTGGCTGCAATGTGCAAACGGTGCAACTCCTAAATCTACAGGCATTAAAGGCGATCATTTTGTGGGAGATTATTATGTAAAATTCAACGATATACTCAGAGAGCAAACAGCTATGATTCTTGCTAAAGGCGAACCTTGTGCCGATAAAGAGAAAGAAAAGGCAAGAGTTAAAGAGGCTGAAAAGCAAGCGCCTGTGCAGTTGGAAGCTCAGCAGATGTTGCGCAAATGGGAAAATGGTGATACGCAGATAGTAGATTTGTGGAAAACAATGAATGGCTGGGTGTATGAAGGTTTTGATCAGACTTATGAGAGATTAGGAGTGGGTTTTGATATAATTTACTACGAATCAGATACATATAAATTAGGTAAAAAAACTGTTTTGGCGGGCTTGGAAAATGGGGTTTTTGAAAAACACTCAGATGGCAGTGTGTGGTGCGATCTAACTCCAGACGGGTTAGACCAGAAACTACTTCTCAGGAGTGATGGGACTTCCGTATATATGACTCAAGATATAGGTACTGCTCAAGAGAGATATTCAAAGTACCACTTTGATCAGATGGTGTATGTGGTTGGTGATGAGCAGAATTATCATTTTCAAGTGTTAAAGCTGATTCTTTCCAAGTTAGGCTTTGAGTGGGCGAAATCTATATATCACATGTCTTATGGAATGGTAGAATTGCCAGAGGGGAAAATGAAATCAAGGGAGGGTACTGTTGTAGATGCAGACGATTTGCTGCAGACAATGTATGAAACAGCCAAGGAAAATTCTCTGGAACTCGGCAAACTTTCGGATATGGAAGAAGCAGAAAAAGAGGCTCTGTTTGAGATGCTGGGACAGGGAGCTCTCAAATACTTTATAATAAAAGTAGATCCAAAGAAGAAGATGCTCTTTAA
>ONYJ01000112.1 GCA_900322025.1 uncultured Bacteroidales bacterium
AAAGGTCGGAGGAGTCCGGCCTTTAGTGTTCTTTGGGTTTGTTCGTGCGCCTACAGCATGAGTGCTATGCGTGATGTGTTTAGCGGTTAGCTGTATGCAATTCTTTGGGTTTCTTTGTGCAACCACGGCAGAAGCTTTAGCGCTTAGCGGCGTAAGATTCCGCGCTTCAGATTCTGTTTGAGTTCTTTTGGCAGTAGGAACAGATATACAAAGCCGCCGAGTGTAATCAGATGTGCCGTACCTACTAATATGGCTCTTAGTAGGGTTTCGCCTAAGGTAAAATGGAGGAGTATTGCCGGAACACCGCACAAGACTACTATCAAAAGGTTTAACGCTAAGGTTGTTACAATTCTATTTACGGAAAATTGTGGTACAAGTTGTTTTAGTACAAATGAGGTGGCTAATAGGATAATAAAACCCATTCCCAGTGTTACCCAATATGTAGAAAGTGGGCCTACTCCTAATTTCAAGACTATATACGCCACAGGGAGGCTCATTAGATAGAGTCCACCATATACAATGCTGAATTTGCGGATTTTTCCGGTAGCCATAACTCCGGAAACAACAGTATTTGTAACAAGGTTAATGAATCCAACAAGGAGTTGTATGCTACAAAAAGCTATAACAAAATCTATATCGCTTCTGCCGAGCCATAATTGGGTAAGGTTTTTCATCTCCAATATGGCAGGCAGAGTAATTACTCCCATTATCAATGTAGAGTATCTTACGGCAGTATAGATAGATTCATTCATATCTTCTGCTCTGTCTTTGGCATACAGTTTTACAATTTTAGGGTTAAATGCAGTTGATATGCTGTTAGCAAGCCCCATTATTAAGCCGTATATGGTGGTGGCCAAGCCGCTCGCAGAGTTTAGTACTACCCCAAAGAATATGTTAATCAAGAAATTATTTCCTTGTTGCCGTGCGGTTACAGACATGTTTCTGAAAACATTCCAGGCGCTGAATGAGAGCAGGGGCTTTATGTATTTTTTTTCGCTGCATAACCTGAGCTTGCATTCTTCAAAATTCAGACGGCAGAAGAGATAGTATGCCAAAAGGGTAATAATATGAACGGCCACTATCAAGAAGGCGTATAGAATCAGTTTATCTACCTTCACTACTAACAGAATATAAACAGAACCGAGTTTTAGCAGTGAGTTCAGAATTTCTATATAGGCATATACACCCATTCTTTCGTGGGCAATAATGGAAGCGTTGAATGGGGTTTGAATAAATGTAATTATCATGCATGCTATGCTAGCCTGAAATGTCCAGAAAGCTGCATCCATTCTGCCTATCGGAATATTTAGAACATTGTAGAGAAACCATAGCCCTACAGTTTCTGAAACTAATAGAACAATTAGAGCTAGTATAATTTGCGTAAAAAGGGCAGATGCGAATGTTTTGCGCAGGGTATGGTAATCGCCTTTGCCGAGGCAGAAGATAAGAAAGCGGCTTATGGCGTTGCTCATCGATGTGTTTAGGAAGGATACGGCGGCCACAATTCCTCCCACCACGCCATAGATACCGTAATCTACAACTCCTAAGGTGTTTAAAACAATTCGTGTGGTATAGAGCCCCACAAACAGAATCAGCAACATACGCACTGCAAGCATTACAGCATTTTTGGCAACTCGTGTGTTGGAAGATATTTGTGGTTCCATACCAATAATCAGCGTATTTACAGGAAATCTATGTTGAAAATCTGAGCAAAAATAAACCTTTTTGTACTAACAAAAAAACTTTGTTTTTAGGCTTGTTTTTTGTATATTTACAATACAGTTTAACCAATTAAAAAAGATGATTATGGAAATTAGAATCCAATCAGTAAAGTTTGATGCAGATGAAAAGCTTCTTGCTTTTGTAGAGAAAAAGGTTGAAAAGCTGGAGAAGTTCTTTGATGGTTTTATGGAGGCTGATGTTACTTTGAGTTTGCTTCCCGATCAGTTAAACAAAGAGTGTAAGGTAAAACTGCAGGTTCCTGGCGATGATATCATAGTTGCCAGAAATGCCAAAAGCTTTGAGGATGCAGTTGTAGATTGCGTGGATGTACTCAAAGCTCAGCTGGTTAAACTAAAGGAAAAGAAGTTCGGCAGATAAGAGTAAACCTGTCAGAAGAACAGGTTTACGATATCTTCAGAATCAACACCTGCAAAGTAGGCGCTCACATCAAGGGTGCCTACTTTTTTATTGATGGCTTCTCGGGTATGAGGGGTACCTTCTATAGCGGCTATGAATTCTTCTGTTGGGCGTGTGAAAAAATAGTCTCCTTGTATGCTGAGGCTTTTAATGAAGCCGTCTTTTACATTAAAGAAAATCTCGATTAGGGCAGCAGAAAATTTTTTTATGTTGCTGAAATTATATTCCGGACTTTTGCCAAAATTCCAACTGTCTGTTTTATAACGCTTGTGTGCAAGTTCTGCAATTGCTTCCTGCTGCTGTGCGGAAAAGTTGTATGGAGTTATATCGCTTGAGTGCAGGCATATATATCGTCCCAAAAAATCTTTGAACCACTGAATATCTGCATATTCAGCCTGTGGTTTAGCGCAAAGCACGGGTGTATGCTCACTCCCATGTATAGGGGTATGCATAATGCAATCCTCAGAGTATAGTCCGTTTTGTGGTTCAGCTCCGTGTTCTGTCTGTTGTTCTGGGCAATGTATGTTTTGCGTTTCGGTAGTATGTTTGGCGTGGAGCTCTGCGTTCGGTTGCTCTTGTAGGCATTGCCGTTCTCTAAGTGCTGCGGCTGCAATATCGTTTTGTAGTATGCCTTCTAATGTAAGGTGCTCTTTTATGTTAGTAACTCTTTTTACATTGCTTTTAACAGCCTTGCCTATAAATTTTTCCGGTCGCGATTTCAAGGCTTTTGAAAGGTTGGTTTTGCTTACGTCAAACATAAGGGTTCCGTGCATAAGAACTCTGTTTTGATGAATACAGATAGCATTGCCGGAGAATTTTAAACCGTTGATTGTAAGGTCGTTTCTTCCTTGAAGTTGGGCATCTACAGCTATGCTGTGCAGGGCTTGTAGTATGGGCAATGTAAAGCGGCGAAACATTGTTGCGGTATCTGCAACTGTATTCATATTTTGTATAAAGGTAAAGTTTAGGTTACCTAAGTCGTGAAATACAGCTCCTCCGCCGGTTAGCCTTCTCACCACGGGAATGTGGTGCTGTGTGGTATATTCTGTATTTATTTCGGCAATGCTATTTTGATACCTTCCTACAATTATAGATGGGGCATTTATCCAGAGCCGGAATACATCTTCTGTAAAATTTTTCAGGAGGAACTCTTCTTCTGCAAGATTGAAATATGGGTTTGTGCTTGTGTCTGAAATATAAATCATTGCCTGAAATAAAATCGTGGTCGGGGTATTTTATCTAATCTTTCTAATCGCTCTGCTATAGGCAAGTATGTTTATTATCCAAGCAGAGATTCTGTAGAAAATGTAGCCTGTAATAATTCCGAGTAGGGCACCGCATAGCACATCGCCCAAAAAGTGTCGGGCAAGGTAAACTCTGCTGTAACAGACTGCTGCGGCAAGCAGGAAAATAAAGCAGCTGAACCACTTTCTTCTGACAAATAAACTTATGGCCGTAGCAAAAGCAAAGAAGTTGAATGCGTGATTAGATACAAAGCTCCACGCTCCTCCTTTTCCGTCCGGCGTGCGTACAAGATCCCAAGTATAGAAATCATAACCTGGCCTAAGTCGATGGAAATAAGGCTTTATAATATCGTGCCCTACTATGTCTGCAAATGCAAAGGCGGCAAGGCAGCATAGCAGAATAATGCTGACAATTTTCCAAGAGTTATAGTATTCTCTGTTTCTTATAGTGAATTTTCTTCGGCCTATTATGTACAATACTATTAGGGCATATAGCGGTATCATAGCATACTTGTTGGAAAGGAAGAGCATTATGCTATCCCAGAATGGGGAGTGCCAACTATTTATAGCTACCGAAACTGTTCTGTCTAAATTTAGGAGACTGTCTATCATTACTCGGTTTATTAACTGGTTACAAAGGGCTATTTATAATGCTTTGGTTATAATGTTTTTTACCTTGTTAAAGTTTCCCAAATCAGGTCTTTAAGCTCTTTTATGCCTTCTCCGGTAACAGACGAAATAAATACATACGGAATTTTTTTAGGCACTTTTCTTTTCAACGATGCGATAAGATCTTTGTCTGCTCCAAGAAGATCGCACTTTGTGATGGCGAGTATTCTCTGCTTGTCTAACAGCTCGGGATTATACATCTTTAACTCTTTGAGGAGTATGTTGTACTCATGTGCAATCTCTAAATTTTCAGCCGAAACTAAAAACAGCAGTATGGAATTTCTTTCTATATGGCGCAAGAATCTGTGCCCTAATCCTCTGCCTTGATGGGCTCCTTCTATTATGCCGGGTATATCTGCCATAACAAAAGACATATCGTCGTAGTAGCGTACAATGCCGATACTCGGTTCTAATGTGGTAAAGGCGTAGTCTGCAATTTTAGGATGGGCGGCAGATACGGTAGAAAGCAAGGTGGATTTGCCTGCATTTGGGAAACCTACTAAGCCTACATCTGCCAACACTTTCATTTCCAGTATAAACCATCCGGCACTACCGGGTTCTCCTTCTTGTGCGAATCTTGGTGTTTGGCGAGTTGCGGTTTTGAAGAAAGCATTGCCTTTGCCTCCTCTACCTCCTTTTAGTAGCGTGCAAGTTTGTCCGTGTTCGGTTACTTCTCCTATTATTTCTCCTGTTTCTGCATTCTTGGCTACCGTTCCTAATGGTACTTTTAGTATAATATCTTTTGCATCGGCTCCGGTACAGAGATTGCCGCTGCCGTTTACCCCATTTTCTGCCGATATGTGTTTGCGATATTTCAGACTTATGAGGGTCCACATCTGGCTGTCGCCCTGCATTATAATGCTGCCGCCTTTGCCCCCGTCGCCTCCATCCGGTCCGCCTTTATCTATAAATTTTTCTCTGTGCAGATGCATTGAGCCGTTGCCTCCGTTGCCGGAGGTAAGGTGTAACTTAACGTAATCTACAAAGTCTGTATTGGGCATAATGTCGGGATATTTCGTTAGTTACTCAAGCTCTTTGCATATACACGCAAACACTTCTTCTATGCTTTGTTCTCCTTGAATCTCAAAGTAGTTGCCTTTGTTCCTATAATAGTCTATAAGTGGCTCTGTTTTCTTATGATAGGCTTCTATTCTATTCAAAATTATGGTAGAGTTGGCATCGTCTTTTCTGTCTTCGAGTTTGGCGCGTAATGAAATTCTCTCAAATATGGTGGAATCTTTAATAATCAGAGAAAGAACTTTGTTTACCTGTTCGCCTTTTTGCATGAGCATTTCATCGAGTTTCTCTGCTTGAGCAATAGTGCGTGGGAAACCGTCTAATAGAAAACCATCCACTTCTTTGTGCTGCTCAAAGGTGTGCTGTATCATGCCGATAACCATCTCGTCTGGAACAAGATGTCCATCTTCTATAAGATGCTTGGCTACCATTCCAAGCTCGGTGCCTTCTGCAATTTCCTTTCTGAGCAACTCTCCTGTGGAAATGTGCATAAGATTGAAATTTTCTGCTATCAACTTAGCCTGTGTCCCCTTGCCTGCACCCGGGGGGCCAAACAGAATATAGTATTTCATGCTATGTTTTATAAAATGTTTATATTCTTACGTTTGCTGGTTTCTTCTTCGTCTAAAACGTATATGTCTTTGTATTGCCTGCCAAGTTGGTCGTAGTCTAAACCGTAGCCTACTATAAAGTCGTTTGGTATTTCGAGGGCAGGATAGTCTATTTTTATGGTGCCTGTGTAGTGCCCCGGTTTTAGCAGAAGTGAGCAGTATTTTATTTCTCTGGCACCGGAATCGCGGAGGATACTGTCTAACTCTTGTACTGTGTTTCCGGTATCTACAATGTCTTCAACAACAATAACACTACGGCCTTTAACACTTTTTGTTAGCCCAAGCATCTGTTTTACTTCTCCTTTTGAGGAGGTGCCTTCGTAAGAAGCAAGGCGAATGAAACACATTTCGCATTCAAAATTTATGCGTTTCATCAGATCTCCAAAAAACATAAAGGAACCTGTTAATACTCCGAGAAATAACGGAGTATCTACATCTTTCATGTCTCGATTTATCTTTTGCGCCACATTATCTACTGCTTCTTGTATCTGGCTGTATGTCATATAAAGCCGGAAGCTTTTATCGTAAAGTTGAATGTTTTTCATTGCCTGTAGTATTGTATCAACCACCAAATT
Organism: uncultured Bacteroidales bacterium; assembly: GCA_900322025.1. Classification (GTDB taxonomy): domain Bacteria; phylum Bacteroidota; class Bacteroidia; order Bacteroidales; family UBA932; genus Egerieousia. The sequence goes on from ONYJ01000112.1 coordinate 6,256, forward strand.
TAGGTAAATTTGCCCAAAAGTAACCGAACTATAAATAAATACTCTCAAATGAAACCTATAGTTAGCATAATAATGGGCAGCACTTCAGATTTGAAGGTTATGGAGGCGGCTGCTGTTTTTCTGAATCAGATGCAAATTCCTTTTGAAATAAATGCGCTTTCTGCCCATCGTACGCCGGAGCAGGTAGCTGAGTTTGCGGCCGGTGCTTGTGAAAGAGGCATACGAGTTATAATAGCCGGAGCAGGCGGAGCTGCACATCTTCCCGGGGTGATAGCGGCATCTACAACGCTTCCTGTAATAGGTGTTCCTATAAATTCTTCAAACTCTATACAGGGGATAGACTCTGTGTTGTCTATATTGCAGATGCCTTCCGGAATACCTGTGGCTACTATGGCTGTGGATGGGGCTAAGAATGCTGCCATTTTTGCGATGCAGATTCTATCCCTGTCAGATGCCGCTATTAGAGAGAAATTGGGCAAATTTAAAGCAGAGTTGGCAGAAAAAATCACAAAGGCAAATGCCGAGCTAAGTGCTATTAAATTCGAATATAAGGTAGATAAATAGGCTCTTTGTCCGCCCTTGTCCGCGGCTGCAAACGGGTCAATTTTATCGTATGGCATCCCGTCTTGGATACGGGGTGCTATTTTTGTTTCTATGTGGGATTGTAGAAACAGGTTAAGTATGTGTGAGCGGTATGCGGATGGCAGTGTGGCCAAAAGGGTATTGTTGTTTCTGTGTGTTTTGTGGCTGAGTAGCATGGCCTTGTTTGCGCAGCAGCCGGAGGAAGAAATAGAACGGATATATGAGGCTATTACCATGGCAGATGAGGAGGGTACAGATGTGTATGGAGAAGAAATTCTTGCTCATCTTCAGCGGTTAAGGAGAAAGCCTTTGAACATAAATTCGGCTTCGAGAGAAGCACTTTTGTCTCTTATGCTGCTTACTGAGTTTCAGGTGGAATCTATTCTTTCTGCAGTTGCAAGTAGTGGGGCTATTCTGTCTTATGCAGAGTTGTCGCTACTTTACGGATTCAACGAAAAAATAGTGGAGGGCTTAAAACCATATATAGTGCTTGGTGAGGCCGGCGGTAAATCGCAAGGCTTTGTCAAAGACCAAAATACAACATTGTATGGCAAGTATCAGAGAACTCTGCCCAAAGAATCTGAACAATATATTATGCGTGCAAGGTTTTCTTATCGCGAAAAATTATTGCTTTCTGCAATATACAAGGCATCTTCTTCAAAGACATCTGCGCAAAAGTTATCTACAATAGGGCTATCTTATTCCGATATAAATTTGGGCAAGGTACGCATAGATAAGTTGGTGGCGGGAGATTTTTATGCTCGCATGGGGCAGGGACTATGTGCTTGGAATGGCTTTTCATATCACTTTAACTCAGAAACTTATGGCTATGTAAAGAATGCAGAAACAATATCGGTATATACCAGTTCAGATACCTCAAAAATACTGCGAGGCATTGCGGCCACTTTATCTGCCGGCAAGTTTGCTCTGAGTGGCGGTTACTCTGTAAAAGATAAAATTTCGGTTGCGAGGCTTACATATATGGCTAAACGAAGCCGATATGGAATTTCTTATAATGGGGTAGGGAATTTAAGTAATGTTTTTTCTATCGATATTCTCTTTACCGGCAGGAGTCTGATTGGTTTTGCAGAGGTTGCAAGAAGTTTGGCTCGTGTAAAAGAAGATGTTGTAAAAGAAGGTTTTGCACTGCTTTCTGGTCTGTCTAAAGAATTTGGTAACTATTCTTTGCATTTGCTGTTGCGCTCCTATCAGAAAGATTTTTATTCCCCGATGGGAGGTGCCTATTCTTCTATCAGCCGCATAGAAAATCAGCTGGGAGCTTCTTTAAGAATGAGTGGGCCTATATATGGCAGAACGAACTTTGCTGTGGGGGCAGATTACACGCTCTATCCTGCTCCCCGATACCACATTAAAGACCCTTCGTGTTCTGCAAAGGCTTACATTAAGTTTACGCTCAACGATTCATCTTTTGGAACACAGGCGCGTAACCAGCTGTGGGTTAAGGGTTCTGTTAAATACAACCTACAGTATTCTTCTCCTGTTTTGCGAGAGTTCAGCTATGATTTGAAGCTGGGAGGTACTTTATCTTTGAGTAATTCTATAGCATTTGTTACAAGGGCAGAATTAAATGCGGTTGAAGCAGACAGGGTAGGTAAAGCTTTGTCTGTTAGCTTAAAAGGTAATATGTTAAAAGGGGGCTTAGTGGCTTCTGTGGGGGCGATTTATTATGATGCCCAAAGCTGGAAATCCAGAATCTATTTTCCTCAATCTGATTTGCCTTATTCTTTTACATCTACATTATTGTATGGTAGGGGGATAGATGGGTGGGGGCTGATAAAGATGAGGCTCAGCCGTGGTCTGAGCCTCTATCTTAAACATCAGCACAACAGAGGTAAAAATATTATAAAAGGAGCTCTGCTAGCAGATTTATAGTTCTTCTTCTCGCATAAGTTTTTCGTAGTAAGAATCTATCTTACGCAGTTCTTTTGGAATGTCTATGTTCTGAGGACAATGCGGTACGCAGTGTCGGCAACCTATGCAGTGGTCAGACATTCTTTCCGGAGATATTTTTCTGGCGTAGCCTACAAGAAATGCCTTTCTGGCCTTTTTGTAGATGGGGTCTTGCTTAGAAGAAGGCATGTTACCATCGTTTATGCATTTATTGTAATGCAGGAGGTTTGCCGGTATATCTATTCCATAAGGGCAAGGCATGCAGTACTTGCAATCGTTACAAGGTATAGTGGGATACTTGAGCAGCATCTGTGCTGTTTGCTCAAGAAATTCCATATCAGTTTCGGTAACGGGTTCTAATGGGCAGTAAGAACGCAGGTTGTCTTGCAAATGTTCCATGTAGGTCATGCCGCTTAATACCGTAAGTACTCCGGGGAAGGAGCCTACCCATCTGAATGCCCAAGAGGCTATGCTGTTCTGTGGCTTACGCTGTTTTAGCGTTTGTGCCACATGTTCGTGTACATTGGCTAATCTGCCGCCTAAGAGAGGTTCCATTATAACTGCCGGTATATTTCTCTTTTGAAGCTCGTTATACAGATATTCCGCATCTTGATTTCTCTTGTTGAGTTCGTTGGCATGCTTCCAATCTAAATAGTTCATTTGTATTTGTACAAAGTCCCATTTGTATTTGTCGTGATTGGCAAGCAAGAAGTCAAATACTTCTACATCGCCGTGGTATGAGAAGCCAAGATTGCGTATTCTTCCTTCTTCTCTTTCTTTTAGAAGAAAGTCTAACATTCCGTTTTTCAGATAGCGGCTTTCGAAATTCTCCATTCCGCCATTACCTACACTATGAAGCAGGTAATAGTCTATGTAATCTACTTGGAGCATTTTGAATGAGTTGCGATACATTTTAATGGATTCTTCTCTACTCCATGTAGATTGTGCAAAATTCGAGAGTTTTGTGGCTATGGTATATTCATCTCTCTTGTGTCTTGCGAGGGCTATGCCGGTGGCCTTTTCGCTTTGGCCTTTGCAGTATGCCGGAGAGGTGTCGAAGTATGTAACTCCATGTTCTATGGCATAGTCCACGAGTTTATTCCACATTTGTTGGTCTATGGCACTATCTGATTCTCTTGTACTTGTGTTATCTATACTTGGTATGCGCATACAGCCATAACCCAGCAGAGAAACTTTCTCTCCTGTTTTGGGGTTGAGGCGGTATGTCATCTTATCTGTAGGAATCGGGCCTAACGGACCGGTTGGTTCGAGGTTAGTTTTATTTGATTTGCACGAGGTTAAGCCTCCGGTTACGGCAGCGGCTCCCAATATAGCTGAGCCAATGCCGGCTTTTTTTACAAAGCTTCTTCTTGAAATTTTTTTATTTTCCATAATGCTTGGCTCTAAATAAGTTTATGTTGCTGATGCCCTTCTACATATATTGCGCTAATAGGGCGTACCGGACAAACATATTCGCAGGCTCCACAGCCTATGCACTTGTTTTCGTTTACAACAGGGAATGCTGGCCCTTGTTCATTATCAGGCTCTACAGCCACCATGGTTATTGCGCCAACAGGGCAGTGTCTTCCGCAATTGCCGCAGGTAACACCGTCTGTCATAGGCAAACATGCGCCGGCATCCCAAACTGCATGGCCTATCTGTATGGCAGATTTTTCTTCGCGCTGTATCTTTTTTATGGCTCCGGTAGGGCAGACTTCGCTACACTTTGTACATTCTATACGGCAATAGCCTTTTTCGTAGGACGAGCGTGGCTGCATGAGCGTCATAAGGTCTGAGGATGGCCTTAATACTTTGTTAGGGCAGGCCGAAACGCAGAGTTGGCAACCCGTACAATGTTTGGTAAAGTGATCTATACCAACAGCTCCCGGAGGTACTATTTCTGTTTCTCTGTGTAGAACTTCTTTTGGGGTTATAGTGGCAAGTCCTCCATCTGTGAGTTTGTCTTGTGCCCTTGCTACAACAGTAGAGGCCACGGCTACAGAGGCGGTTGCAATAAAAGAACGCCTTTGTATGCCGCCTTCAGAGATGTCTGCTTTAGCAGCGGCAGGGCTTTCTACAGTATATCGTTTAGATGTGTATGAAACCGCATTTTTCTTGCACTTTGTTATGCAGTCTCCACAAACAACGCATCTTGAATAATCTATAGAGTAATTATCTATGTCTATACAAGAAGCCTTGCAATTCTTTACGCACATTTTACATCCAACACATTTACTCTTATCTATTGCAGGGCGGAAAATGGAGAATCTGGCCACAAAGCTAAGAATGGTGCCCACCGGACAGATTGTGTTGCAGTATGTTCTTCCGTTTCTCCATGCAAGTACAATCAGAGTAATAAGCGTTGTTGCTGCAATTGCAAATGTGGATATTGATTTAATCCACACATCTTTATGATAGAAAGTATAGCTTTCAGCCCTTTCTGCAAAATATGCCAGAATATTATTGCCCCACATGTACAGAGGTGCTAAAAGATTATTTGCTATTCTGCCATACGAACTATAAGGAGCGAGCAGTGCTACAAACGATGCTATGCCTACAAAAAAAGCAACTATAAATAAGACCAGAACTATGTAGCGTAGCCAACTCTTTTCTTTGGAATATGTGTAGCGGTTCTTCTTGGCTTTCTTGCCCATCCAGCCAAAGATATCTTGCATTACGCCTAAAGGGCAAATAATGGAGCAATAGATTCTTCCAAAGAGGAAGGTCAATAGTAGTAAAGAACATACGACAATTAGGTTTGTCGCTAAAAGTGCGGGGAGGAACTGTATCTTTGCCATCCAAGCGAAATACCCATGAAATGTTCCTGTGAAGTCTAAGAACAGGATGGTGATCAGGATAAAGAAGATGGCAGCAAGAACAACTCTGATCTTTCTTAGCATAATAGTGTATATTTGAGAGTTATCGTTTGTAAATATACACAAAAGATTTTAGATATGCCACGATATCACAAGCTGATATTGGAGCTATGGTAGGCTATCATATAGCACCTGTAAGCAAATATATAGCTTTACGGAGCTATAACTATTTTACTTTTAGTTTCTTTCCGGCGTGGATTGTGGATTTTGCCGTAAGGCCGTTCAGTTTGAGAAGGTCGTTGAGGCTCATGTTGTTCTTCTTGGCAATTCCGTAGAGGGTATCTCCTTTCTTTACGGTGTAAGTCTTTGTAGAAGAACCGCTACCTGAAGAAGAGCTGTTGCTTCTTTGTGTAGAAGGCTGTCTTGATGAGGTAGTGGAGTTGCGATGTATTATGAGGGTACGACCAACTTTTACACTGTTCTTAGACAGGTTGTTCCAGTCTTTTATCTGGGTTGTGGTAACTCCGTATCTTTTGGCTATCGAAGCTAATGTTTGCCCTTTCCTAACTTTATGATAAATTCTGGAAGAGCTGTTTTCATTATCCTTGTAGTTGTTGTAAACTATAGGGTTAAAGTAGATGCTGTCTTTGTAGGAATATATGCTTTTTTCGTTATCTACAAATGGGGCTGTATAATTATATGGCAGGCGGAGTATCATACCTTGCGGTGAACCCGGTATAATATCTCTCAAGTATTGTGGATTGAGTTGGCGTATATCTTGTACGGGAATTCCTATTACTTCTGAAATTTGCTCAAAATGAAGGTTCTTGTGAATCATGAAAGTATCTACATGTGCAGGCATGGCAACTTTTTCCGGCACAATGTTGTAGTTTTTATAATACTTTAGCATATATAGTGCTCCCACAAAAGACGGCATATAGCCTCGGGTTTCTTTTGGGAGATATGGATAAATGCTCCAGAAGTCTCTGCTACCGGCCCTTCTTATTGCCTTGTTTACATTTCCCGGCCCGCAGTTGTAAGACGATATTGCAAGTGCCCAGTCGCCAAAAATTGTGTACGAATCTTTTAGGAAACGGGCTGCTGCATCGCAACTTTTTTCAGGATCAAATCTTTCGTCTATGTAGGAGTTTATTTCCAGATTGTATTGTTTTGCCGCTGAGTATATAAACTGCCACATACCTTTTGCATTTGCACTCGATACCGCAAACGGATTGAGGGCAGATTCTATAATAGCCATGGCTGCCAACTCTTTAGGCAAACCATAAGAATCAAATATATTTTCAAAAATAGGCAGGTAGTAAGCAGCTAAGCCCAACATGGTGGCGGCCCTTCTTGGCATTCTTTCGGTATATAGAATTATATAATTCTTTACCACACTGTTGTATGGTAAGGAGATAAAGGAGTTCATTTTTTTTAGGTTCTCTATATATACCTCATCCGGAATATCTGAAGAATAATTGGCATTGTCCACATCTATGTTCGGCGATATGTCTGCCATTGCCATTTGCCTCTGCAAATACCATATACTCAAAAGGCTGTCTGGATCTCCGTCTGTGGAAAGATTGCCGTAAAGCTCTGCATCCCAAATACCTACGTTGCCAGGGTTTATGGAATCCATGGTTGTAGTGGTATCAGCAACTTCTATGGCTTCTTCTGCCAGAATTCTTTTAAGAGAGTCTAAGCTGCGTCTGAGCTTTTCGTTTTCTCTGAGCAATTCCTTCTTGGATTGAGCATAATAGCTGGTTGTAGAAGCTATTATACATATACAAAAGCTAATGATTATGATGCCGAGTTTTCTTGTATTCTTCATATCTCCAACTGTTTTATTTTCTAAAATCTTATTCCCATCGTAACTCCGAATTTTGTGGAGTTATATGCTGGGTTGTATGCCGGGTTGTATGTGTAGAATCCGCTTTGCGGAATCTCCGGTGCTATTATAACCGGCTGTATGTTAAATGTAATATCGTCTGAAATATCAAAGTGAGCAAAATGCGCAAATACATTGGCATCTATTACATTAAGAATATAAATCAGGGTTGTGGCAAGCACAGAATAATCTCTGTT
>ONYJ01000114.1 GCA_900322025.1 uncultured Bacteroidales bacterium
GCCCTGATAAGCAGCTGCAACGCTATCTAAAATTCTTGGCGGCGCCTCCTTTATTACAACATATCCATATTGTTTAATAATATCGTCTGTGTCTTGTGCTGCAGCTTGTTCGGGAAAGAGTATAAAAACTGCAAATAACAGCAACAGCATAGGCAAAAACGCAGGTTGCTTTACCAAGATACTGTTTAAAGCGTTTTTCATAATATGAGTATATTATATTAGCTATATTGTTATAAATAAAAGGAATTACGCTTCTGTATTATAGATAGGAAAACAATAACACGGAGTGATGTATTAACTATTATATCGCAATATACGCAAAAAAAGATTTCAGAAAAAGACTTACAAATTTATTTGCATATAGTTCGCAAAATAAGAGATATTTAAGATTTGGCTTATCGAAAAGGGTCGTTGCAATTCACTTAATAGCGATTCATCTTATTTTATATCTTCTCTTCTCATTTAGCTTTCTAATAATGCAAACATAAATAAACTTCTCTTTGCTTACTATCTATAATAGCTTGTTTATCATTGTGTTATGGTTTTAGAAGGTCTCTGAGTTTCTGCATGCCTATGGTAGCCTTTTCTCTTATATGGATAAAGTTTGAAGAATGGGGTACATCTTGTGGATCTATCAGGTAAATCTCTGCACTTGGCTTGGCATAGTGTACGAGTCCTGCTGCCGGATATACAACAAGGCTGGTTCCCACAATTACAAGTATATCTGCTTCCGCAACGGCCGAAGCTGCTTTGTCAAGCTCAGGAACAGCTTCTCCAAACCATACTATGTGAGGTCTGAATTGTTGGCCGTCAGGGGTAAGATCTCCCATATTTATATCTTTGTATCCTATATCTGTGTAGTTATAATAATCTGTATTTTCTCCGCGAGCTTTTGTTAACTCTCCGTGCAAGTGTATTATATTCGTGCTGCCTGCCCTTTCATGGAGATTATCTACATTTTGTGTTGCAATAACTACATTAAAATTCTTTTCTAACTCTGCTACAATTTTATGCGCAAGGTTAGGCTCTCTGGTTTTGAGGTCTCTGCGCCTGTAATTGTAGAAATCCAACATCAGCTTTTTGCGTCCATATACATACCAGCTGTCTGCCGAAGCAACCTGCTCCACAGGGTAGTTTTCCCATAGCCCGTTACTATCTCTGAAGGTGCTGATGCCACTTTCAGCGCTAATTCCTGCGCCGCTTAACACAACAAGTTTTTTCATATTTTATTGGTCGTTGAAGAAATAATTTTTGAACCAGAGTTTTAATAGGGAATCGTTGAATTCTATGGTGTTCTTGGAGATAAAGGTAACAATCTCTTTTTTTGTCAGAGCCTCTTTAAGGCGGTTTACATTGGCAGATGAGTTCAGACCGTATTTTTCCAGAACTTCTGTTTTGCTAAAACGCCGTTCGCCATCCAGTATGGCTCTTATGAGTTGAAGTTGGAGAGTGCTCAAGCCATATATGGTATTGTGGAGTTCGTAGTCGTACATATTGAGCAGAAACTGAATGCTACGGTCTATTATTTCTTGTGTAAGTTCTTCTTCTGTAAGAAGATAGCAAATCTCTGCCAAGTGCTGGATATACCAAGGGTCGCCTTCTAATGTATCATAGAGCAGGCCGGCGTCTTTAATGGCAATTTTTTTACCGTTTTGAGCAAAACATCTGACAATAAATTCTGCAAAAATCTTGCGATTGATAGGCTTTATAGGTATTTCGGTTACTAAATTCCTAAAGAAATGCATTTCTTCAAAAATTGAATTCATGGCATTTCTTTTGTCGCCTGTAATTATCAGCGATACATCTTTTGCTTCTGCTATAGCTGTTTCTAACATGCCTAAAACCTTCATGGGCTTGTCGAACAGTAGAATATCCTGAAACTGCTGCAAATATATTATCAGATGCTTCCCTTTTGCGTGGGCTATTGTTTGAGGAAATCTTAGAAGAGTTTTTATCTGCCTGTCTGTAAGAGGTTCTCTGGAAGACGGCTCTAAAGAAATATTCCTCAGATGTGCAGAAAATGCCTTTTTGCGTTCTTCTTCGGTGAGGAGGGTTTCTGCCACAACCTTAGACA
>ONYJ01000115.1 GCA_900322025.1 uncultured Bacteroidales bacterium
AACCGCAACGCTGCTACCAACAGAAACAGTGGCAATGTTGTCAACCGCAATGCTGCTACCAACAGAAACAGTGGCAATGTTGTTAACCGCAACGCTGCTACCAGCAAAAACAACAGCGGCACAATCTATAGGCAATCTTCTGTATCTCAAAGCAGGAGTACCGACAGAGCCAATGCAACCCGTAGTTCTGCCAACTCCAACCGCTCCAGCAGTACTTATTCTCGCTCCAGCTCTAACAACTCCAGCGGAAGCTCTTATTCAAGATCTTCTAATACAAGCAGTTCTTCCACCAGTAGGTCTTCTGGCGACTATTCGCGTAGCAGTGGAGGTTCTACCACCAGAAGGTAAGCTCCCCTACAACACACTATGTAGCACATAATTGATTTGAGTTTAAATTTAGAAAAAGATAACTATGAAAAAAATCTTATTGATTATTTCTTTAACCTGCACAATTACTATAGGTAATTTGTTTGCTCAAAGTATTTCAACAGCCTATGAGTTGGCAGATTTTCAAAGAGAAGGAACCGCCAGAAGCGTATCTATGGGAAATGCTATGACTGCGCTTGGAGGCGACTTGGGAGCTATTGCAATAAATCCGGCAGCTTCTGCCGTATTCAAGTTTAACGAGTTTTCTTTTACTCCGGCCATTACAAGTACAAAAACAGATACAAAGTATCTCGGAGTAGGCACTAAAGCAGATAAGAACTCCTTTGGTTTTGCAAATATAGGAGGTGTGGCTGTGTTAAAGAATGGCCGTAATTCAACATTAAGGAGCCTTTCTTTTGGATTTTCCTACAATAAGCACAATAACTTTAATTCTACCATAAAAGCAGGTGCCAACGGGGTTGACGACAGCTATGCCACACTACTTGCTGCCATAGCTAACAATTCTCCTTATTCCGGCAGAGATTTTGACGATACCGCCACTCCAGATCCGTATAGCCTCGGAAGTTATTACTGGCCTGTTATCAATGGATGGAATGCAAGTTTCTTAGATACCGTAGGAACAGCCCCTAACGATGTATTCTTCCCGAACCATTCTGTAACAGATAATTACACAAGCGATCAGTTCCTCTCCAGAAAGCAGACCGGTTCTTTGGGCGAGTACGATATAAACATAGGTATGAACCTCAACGATCAGCTATATCTTGGAATGAATATAGGTATGTTTACTGTTTGGAATAAAATTGAGGAAAAATACTCAGAAGATAATACCACCTTATATTCAGATACAGACCCTCACTTCAGCTATATAGACCAGTACTATAATGTAAGAACCACAGGTAGTGGTATAAACCTCAAGTTAGGTGTTATCTGGGCTCCTATTTACAATATTAGGCTCGGAGCATCTGTTGCCACTCCTACTTGGTATTCGCTAACAGACAAGTACTATTGGGATACCCATGTAAGCTACGACGATGGGTGGAAAACCACTGTAAATTCTCCGGAAGGCGTGTACGATTATCGTATAAACACTCCGTTCCACTATAATCTCGGCTTTGCCGGCATCTGGAAATCCGGAAGCGTAAGTATTGATTATGAAGGCTCTAATATAGGACAGACCAAATTGCGCAATCGTTCCGATTTGCATAGTTTAGACTACTCAGACTTCTCTAGCGAAAACGATTGGATGGCTGCAAACTTCAAAATGAGCAACAAACTCAGGGTTGGTGTAGAAGTCTATCCTATCAACACTCTTGCTCTAAGAGCAGGTTTCCAATATGCAGATACCGGTATTAAGAAAAGTGTAATAGGTACTGCCATTAAGAACTACACCGGAAGTGTTGGTTTGGGTTATGCTAACTCTAAAGGATTTTATGTAGATCTGGCTGTAGCAGCAAACCTCAAAAAGAGCAATGTTGCCTTCATAGATACTGAGCCTGCTGGTGAATATGTACTTGGAAATCCTAACTTTGCAAGCATAGAGCGCTCCAGCTTCAAAGTGCTTGCCACCTTTGGTTGGAGATTTTAATTCAAATACTATTTCAGGAAACTGATAGCATTAGGGCCTTCGTTAAAGAGAAGGTCTGCAACAGATAAATCGGGAACAAAACCCTGCTTGGCTTCAAATACTTGCCAGTAGGGTTTTTCCTTTCCCCACTCCCTAAGAAGAGAGTGCTTTTTACTCTTGGGGTGAATACGGCTTCTAAAATCTACAAAAGACAGATGGTCCGAAGCATTGTCTTCCAAACAAGTATAGGTTTTAGTGAGTTGAATCTCTGCCTTTATTCCGCAAAATTTAAGCAATAGGCAAGTAAGGTGATAATTTAGTAAGAACAAAGACTTTTCGCCACTTAAAAGAATCTCAGCAATCTCGTCTTTATAATAGATAAAGAAAGGAGAATTCATATATGCCGCCTCCAAAGCCCTTATATGACGCACAGGCCAATTCTCCGAGTAATCTATCTCGATATCTGTTATAGGTATGTTATGCGAATGAGCCTCCCCGCCTCTGAGAACGGGGATGTTAAGATTCATTTTTCCGCTGGCTGTAAGAATTGTACAGCGATTTCTGTAAGATTGTTTCTGGTAGTTTTCGCACGCCTCTATCCACACCTCGTCGTATCTTGCAATAGCAGCAAAATACTCTATTGGTGGAAGATAAGCGGTAGAGAGCAGAAGGATCATTCCTCGTCGTCGTTCTTGGCATTGTACCTTACAATACCACGCTTAGAAGCCGCTATAAAGTCTAAAATCAATTTCTTCTCATCAGATTCCGGCAACTCTGCCTCTGCTTTTTTGCAAGCATCGGTAACATTAAGTCCGCTTTGATAGATAACCCTGTAAACATCTCGGATTCTCTCTATCTGCTCCATAGAAAACCCTCTTCTTCTCAGGCCCACTATGTTTATGCCTCTGAAAACAACCGGCCTTTTTCCTACAATGGTAAAAGGAGGAACATCTTTGCCCACAAACGAAGCACCTGACAACATTGCATGGCAGCCGATTCTCGTAAACTGATGTACTGCAGAAGAGCCCCCTATTATAGCCCAGTCGTCCACATCGGTTTCGCCTGCCAGTCCCGTATAACTGACCAGTATTACGTTACGCCCTATGCAGCAATCGTGAGCAACATGAACATAGGCCATCAGAAAGGAATTATCGCCAATTACAGTTTTATTTTTTCCACTGGCCGATGTCCCCCTGCTTATGGTGCAATACTCCCTAATCATTACGTTATTGCCTATTTCTACATAAGACTCCTCTCCATTAAATTTAAGGTCCTGAGGAATGGCGCCTATTACAGCTCCATTATAGATTTTGCAGTTATTGCCAATCTTAACATAATCGTTTATGCAGGCATAGGGACCTATCCAACAATTATCCCCTATTTCTACATGCTCCGCTATTGTACAAAACGGACTGATGGTAACATTCTTCCCTATTTTTGCATTCGGATGCACAAATGCGTTTTCCATTCTATAAGATTTAGATTTACTACTACTTGTTCTTGATAACCTGAGCCACCATATCTCCTTCGCATACCACTTGGTTGCCTACCCAAGCCTTACCCCTCATATAAACCAAATTGTGCTCCATAGGTTGAGTGATAACCAACTTGAATACTACTACATCGCCCGGCACTACTTTACGACGGAACTTAAAGCCATCTACCTTAGCAAAATATGTTGAGTACTTTTCTGGCTCATCTACACTTCTCAACACTAAAATTCCTCCCACCTGAGCCATTGCCTCTATTAGCAATACTCCCGGCATTACAGGCTCAGTAGGAAAATGCCCTCTGAAATAAGACTCATTTATACCTATGGTTTTTATGCCGACAATGGCATCGTCTTCCACTCCTATAATTCTATCTACCATAAGAAAAGGTGGACGATGCGGAAGGAGTTTCTGTATTCCTAAAACATCATATACAGGCTCGGCATCCGGGTCATACTTAGGAGCTATCGAGAGCCTCTGCTTAACTTCTTTAATTTTTTCTATATCCATAATCGCATTATTATTTTCTTAACGCCTTTCAAACTGTCTGAGTGCTAATGTCCTCAACTCCCTTGCTATGGTGGAGTTAATAGAATGACCACTCTTATATGCTATTACCTTTCCCTTGATGGGATAACCAACGAGGGAGAAATCGCCCAACACATCTAAAAGCTTATGTCTGGCACACTCATTCTGAAACCTTAGAGAGGTATGAGACAAATATCCTTCCGGCACTCGCTCCAAACTCTTTACATTGAATATGCCTGCAAGACGATCAAGTTCCTCTTGCGGAACAGGATTCTCTACTATCACAAGAGCATTGTCTAAATCGCCGCCTTTTATAAGATTATTCTTAAACAGCGGTTCTAATTCGTGGAAAAACACAAATGTGCGGCATGGGGCTATATCTGTAACAAAATCGGTATCAGACTCAAAGCGCGCATACTGATTGCCCACAACCTTAGAATTGAAGTCAATCATCACATCTATGGAAAAATGGTCGTCTGGCAAAACAACCATCTCACTCCCCTTCTGATTGCGACATACAACTTTACGATCCAGCACAAGATACTTTCTTGGAGCATTCTGCTCCTGCAGGCCATCTTTAGAGAAAGCATCGGCATAAGGCTTTGCACTACCGTCCAGTATAGGAACCTCAGGAGCATCCAAAGTAATAAGAGCATTGTCTATGTGCATTCCATAGAGTGCGCCCATAAGATGTTCCAAAGTAAGAACCGTTACTCCCTGCTTGTCTAAGGTTGTGCCTCTGGAAGTAGCACTAACGTAATCTACACAAGCCTCCACCAAGGGTGCGCTCTCTCCAAGGTCGGATCTTTTAAATTGAATACCAAAATTCTTTGGTGCCGGCTCCACCTTCATGTGAACTTTTCTGCCGGTATGAAGCCCCTTACCTTCAAACTCGTATTTTCCTCTTAGGGTATGCTGATTTGTATGCATATAGGCTATGTTTCGTATTTGACAAATATACGAAATTTTCCGTTATAAATAAAAGCAGATTTACTCAGAGTCTTTTGCTGTCTGATTCTGCCGCTTTGGAGGATCGGCCAAGTGTTTGAACTTAACGTAGGCACGCATATAGGTACCTACATCTATAGCCGGAGTTCCTAACAGTCCCTTGGCTCCAAGTTCAGCAGAAATAGAACCTTGAATACCTGCCTGAGCTCCGGATTTTGTACCGTCCGCCACTGTAATATGGCCGGCAACACCTACTTGGCCACCAAACATACAGTTTTTACCTATCTTGGAGCTGCCGGCAACTCCGCACTGTGCCGCCATAACAGTATTCTCTCCTATCTCCACATTATGGGCAATTTGTATTAAGTTATCCAACTTCACCCCTCTTCTTATTATGGTAGATTCCATTGCGGCACGATCTATTACCGTATTTGCTCCTATCTCTACATCGTCTTCTATAATAACGTTTCCTGTCTGTGGTATTTTTTTATAAACACCAGCTGCATCAGGAGCAAAACCAAAGCCATCTGAGCCTATAACAGCATTAGCATGCACTATGCAGTTATTGCCTATTTTGCAGCCATCGTAAATTCTGACTCCGGGATACAGTATGCAATTTTCTCCTATGGTAACATTACTGCCTATGTAACACTGTGGATATATTTGGCTCCCTTTACCTATAACGCTCTTACTTCCCACATAACTAAAGATGCCTATGTAAACATCTTTACCTATTTTACTGGAAAATGCTCTGTAAGACAAAAGGCTACGCCCTTTCTTTCTGCTTTTTTTTATGGTATTCAACAGTTCTAATAACGAGGCAAAAGCCGGATGGGCATCTTCTACAACTATTAGCGTTGGTTTAACTTTTTGATTAGGAATTAAATGCCTACTCACGATAACAATACCGGCATTGCTTTCAATAAGATATTTCTGATATTTGTCGTTGTGGAGGATACACACATTATTAGGCTTTCCGCTCTCTATCTTTGCCACCATGGATACCTTTACTGTGGGATCTCCTATTATCTCTCCGTTAAAGTGCTGTGCTATTCTTTCCGCCGTTACTTCCATAAAACCATTCATTTTAATAATAGACCAAAACTACTAAAAAACGCACAAATCCAAAACATAATCTGGGAGTATTTTACAACAAATCCAAAACATAATGGCAGCAAACTGCAGTTTTACTATATAGCTTTTCTTTGTTTTTTAGTGTTTTTTTACATATTTTTGCCTGCGATTAGGATATTGAGATGGGGGATGCCAAGTAATTTTGGTCATCCCTTATTTATTGCCAAGTGCAATAATTATCATAAGATTTTAGAAATTATAAAATATAACAACACATGGAAGGTTTAAATTTAGCCCAGTTTTTTGCCGAGTTTAAAGAAGGTAAAGGTATTGATAGAGCAACACTTATGAGTGTGCTGGAAGATATTTTCCGCACACAGCTTGCCAAAACATACGGCAGTGCAGACAACTTTGACATTATAATAAATATCGACAAAGGAGACCTCCAGATATGGAGAAACAGAACTATTGTAGAGCAAGTTTCTGATCCGATGATAGAAATCTCCAAAGCAGAGATAGACGCAAAAGAACCAGACAACGACTTTGAAATTGGAGAAGATTATACAGAAGAGATTCCGCTTTCTTCTTTTGGCAGAAGAGCTGTCTTGAATCTGAGACAAAACCTTTCCGGTAGAATTATGGATATAGATAAAGCCAATCTGTTTAACTACTACAAGGAAAAAGTTGGCGAGATTGTGGTTGGCGAAGTATATCAAGTGTGGAAGAAGGAAGTACTGGTTAGAGACGACGCAGACAATGAGCTTATTTTGCCTAAAACAGAACAGATACCGTCCGACTATTTCCGCAAGGGAGATTCGGTAAAGGCCGTTGTTGCCAAAGTAGAAATGAAGAACAATACACCAGCCATCATTCTCTCTAGAACTGCAAGCGTATTTCTGGAAAGACTCTTTGAACAAGAAGTGCCTGAAATTTTTGATGGCCTTATAACCATAAAGAAAATTGTCAGAATGCCTGGCGACCGTGCAAAGGTTGCTGTAGAATCTTATGACGACCGCATAGATCCTGTAGGAGCCTGCGTGGGAGTCAAAGGCTCCAGAATACATGGCATTGTAAGAGAATTACGCAACGAGAATATAGATGTAATCAGCTGGACTACAAACACTCAATTACTCATACAAAGAGCCTTGTCGCCAGCTAAGATTTCTACTATAAAAATCAATGAAGAGGAAGGTAAAGCCCTTATAACCATGGATTCTTCTCAGGTATCGTTGGCGGTAGGTAAAAACGGAAGCAACATACGCCTTGCAGAAATGATGATAGGCATGGATATAGAAATCTTCCGCGATGTTCAAAGTGCAGATGACGATGATGTGCTTCTGAACTCTTTCAACGACGAAATAGATCAGTGGGTAATAGACGCTCTACGCAAAGTTGGATTCGATACCGCAAAAGATGTTCTGAGTATGAGCTCGGAAGACATTATGGAAAGAGCAGATTTGGATCAGGAAACCGTAGATGAAGTAAAGAAAATTCTCAAAGCTGAGTTTGAAGACCCGATGGAGGATAAGGGCGAATAGTTTAACTAATAATAATGGAGGATAGAATATGGCAGGAATCAGAATAAGTAAGATACTCAAAGACTTCAACATAGGAATGAACACATTGGTCAGCTTTTTAGAGCAGAAAGGGCAGACCATTGAAGCAAATCCTAACGCTAAGCTCGACGATGAGGTGTATAAACTCGTACAAAACGAGTTCGGCGATCAGCAGAAAGTAAAGGAGGATGCTAAAAAGAAGGCAGGTTCCCTGAGGATTCCTGAGAATGAAAAGAAGACCTATCAATTAGATAAGGAGAAAGAGACGGTAAAAGAAAAGAAGGCAGAAAAAAAGACAAAGGAGAATTTTGTAGCAACTGCCGTAGAGGCACCTAAGTCTCCTACAATCTTGGGCAAGATAGACCTCCAGAAATTTGAGAAAAAGGATAAAACCAAAACAGTAGAATCTGTAAAGCAAGTAACAGAGACACCAG
>ONYJ01000116.1 GCA_900322025.1 uncultured Bacteroidales bacterium
AAGAATCACCTTTTCATTTCTCTGAGCAGCCTCCACGGCAGCCTCCGGGGTAAATACTATCTTACCTACAGAGCCGCCAGGACCTGCAGGAAGGCCCTGAGCTACAGGAGTAAACCTTTTCTCTGCAGCTGCATCTAATACTGGATGCAGAATCTCATCTAACTGCTTAGGAGCAACCCTCATCACAGCTGTCTTCTCATCTATAAGACCTTCTGAGAGCATATCCATAGCCATATTAAGGGCAGCCAAACCGGTTCTCTTACCTACACGACACTGGAGCATCCAAAGCTTTCCATCTTGAATGGTAAACTCCAAATCTTGCATATCGCGAAAATGCTTCTCCAGATTCTGCTGAATTGTATTAAGTTGTCCATAAACATCCGGCATAGCCTTTTCAAGAGAAAGCAGATGCTGGTTATGTTCGTTCTTTGTAGCATCGTTAAGAGGGTTTGGTGTACGAATACCGGCAACCACATCTTCTCCCTGAGCGTTAATCAGCCACTCGCCATAGAATTTGTTTTCTCCGGTTGCAGGGTTTCTGGAGAATGCAACACCTGTTGCTGAATTTTCTCCCATATTTCCAAACACCATAGACTGAACAGAAACGGCTGTGCCCCAAGTATCTGGAATACCCTCAATTTTTCTGTACGCCACGGCTCTCTTACCGTTCCAAGATTTGAATACTGCAGCAATTCCGCCCCATAACTGCTCAAGAGCATTATCCGGGAATGGTTTGCCGAGCTCCTGCTTTACTCTCACTTTAAAGTCTTCGCAAAGAGTCTTGAGGTCTTCTTCTGTAAGATCTGTATCCAAGGAATAACCCTTCTCTTTCTTTACCTTTGCAAGCATACGGTCGAGTTGCTGACGGATTCCGTTTCCATCCTCAGGCTCAATGCCTTCTGCCTTTTCCATAACAACGTCAGAATACATCATTATCAGACGCCTGTATGCATCATATACAAAACGAGGATTCTTTGTTGCCGCAATCAAACCAGGGATAGTTTCGGAGCAAAGACCAATATTTAGAACTGTCTCCATCATACCGGGCATTGAACTTCTGGCACCGCTACGGCAAGATACTAACAGAGGATTTGAAGGATCGCCAAACTTGCGTCCCATTATCTGCTCTGTAGCCTTTATTGCAGCATCCACCTCTGCTTTAAGACCCTCTGGAAATTTGCATCCAAGATTGTAATACTCGTTACAAGTGTCTGTGGTGATAGTGAAACCAGCTGGAACAGGAATACCTAATTTGCACATTTCTGCAAGATTGGCACCCTTTCCACCAAGAAGGTTGCGCATAGAGCCGTCACCATCGGCATTCACACCGCCAAAGCGGTAAACTCTTTTAACTTCTGACATTTTATATGGTTTTATAAATAATAATTATAAGCAAAAGGCAGCACCTGCCACAACGCAGATGCCTGCAAAAATAAGCAAAAAAATCCTATTTTTCTTAGATTTTATGCCTAATAAACCAGATTACACCATGGTGGCATTATCGGCTGGTTAGCCTATCCAAGAATTCTCTGAAGTTAGCACTTTTAAACAAGCCTTTCATATAAGCTATAGCAAGCCCATAGTTGGTTACAGGAACTCCGATTTGCGCCATAGATTTTACCCTGCTATGTACCTGACGGTAAGTAGCCATGCAACCTCCGCACTGAATGGCTAAAGAATAAGATTTCCCGCCCTTGGGCACTGGAATATCATCTATACCGGAAACAAATTCAAAGTTTAAGTGTTTGCCGGTATATTGCTGCAACAGAAAAGGAAGTTTTACCCTACCTATATCATCGCAAGATGCATGATGTGTACAAGATTCCAGAATAAGTATGAGGTCTTCATCTTTTAAAGAATCTATGGCCGAAACGGAATCGAGGAAAAACTTGAATGGTCCTTTTTTACGAGCCATCAGCATACTGAAACTACCTATTGGAATATCAGCCGGCACAACCGCCGCCACTTCCGCAAACACCTGACTATCTGTAATAACCAAATCAAAACTCTTTCTCTGAACAGCTTCTGTTGCAAGTAGAGCATCGGTATCTGCAAACTCCCTACAAATCGTTTCAAATTCATTCTTGCCGCTATGCGCTTCCTCTCCGAACTCTGCCCCAAAGACAGTGTTAAGTTCCGATGGTTGCACAACTGTTATTATAGCCTTATTATCCAGCACACTGCGAATTGTATTCACCTGTGGCAAAATCAGGCGTCCGGCAGGAGCTCCCTTGTCTATAGGGCATACCAAAAGTACCCTACTCCCCTCACCTGCAAGATGTAAGGGTACTACCCCATCTCCTTTGCCTTCTGGCTTATGTGCAGAATCACTATCTTCTTCAGCGATAATGTGTGCAATAGCTTCAAAGAGTGTTTTAAGATAAGCATTAGTAACATCATCACTGTTTTTGCAAGAGAACTGTATAATTGGGCAGCTGAACTTATTTGCAATTTCTTCTCTTACGGTATCTTGCAAAGATTCTATATCTTCTTGATTATGAACTATAATAAATGGCACTGCATTTGATTTCAGCCACATTGCCATTTCTATTTCATACTCTAAAAAAGAATTTCCTGTAAATAGCAAAAGGGCCAAGTCTGCAAGAAGCGCCTCTGTTCGGCTACGCTCGGAACGTAACGAGCCTACACTTCCACTATCATCTATGCCGGCGGTATCTATTATATTACACGGTCCCACACCGGGCACCTCCATTCTCTTACGAACAGGGTCTGTGGTTGTACCTTTTACAGAAGAAACAATTGAAACCTGCTGACCGGTAAGAAGATTTACCAAAGAACTCTTGCCTGCATTCCTACGGCCTAAAACAACTATATTTCTTACTTCCGACATAATATGCAAAATTCCAAAAACAACAATTTCTACAAATGTAACTTAATTTATTTACGTTTTGGCTATTGCTTGCCCACACACCTATATAACTTGCAGAATACAAACTTAACTTAATACCCAATAGATATGAATAATTACAAAGAAAGCGGGCAAAGAAAGGCAAAAAACATTATTGCACAAGTCAAGACCTTTGTCAAAGAAAACAAGAAACAACTTATATGGTTGTTAATAGTAATAGTTTTAGCATGGTTTGTCATAGAACTTGCTTCTAACTGGGCTGAATTTGTCAAAGGGTTTAATGAGGGAATGAACCGGCCTTAGTTAATGGTGCTAAAAATTTTACAAAATAGTGCAACGAATGGCATAAAAGTAGGGAAACCCGCCAGCCGAAAACCCACCAGCCGAAAACCCTGAAAGCGGCAAAACCCCAACAGAAAAGCCCCCAGAGGCTATTTTCTCTGAGGGCTTGTGTAGTCCCACCGGGAATCGAACCCAGATTTGAAGTTTAGGAAACTTCCGTTCTATCCGTTGAACTATAGGACCATAAACTACTAATAAGCCCAACGATACAGAATGGCTCCCCATGTAAACCCTGCTCCAAAAGCACTGAATATCAGGTTATCGCCCTTCTTAAACTTAGATTTAAAGTCCCATATCGCCAAAGGGATGGAGGTGCCTGCTGTATTGCCAAAGCGTTCTATATTTATCAGCACCTTATCTTTTTCTATGCCCATCCTACGAGCTGTGGCATCGATAATTCTAAGGTTAGCTTGGTGTGGAACAAGGTATGCCACATCTGCCGGCAACAAATTATGCCTTTTCATAATTTCCTCAGAAACATCGGCCATGCCAACAACGGCATGTTTGAATACCGACTGCCCATCTTGATGTATAAAATGCATTCTCTTGTCTATATTATCGTGGCTGGCCGGATATAAACTTCCTCCAGCTGTCTGATATAGATATTTTCTGCCTATGCCATCTACATGCAAAATGGAATCTTGAAAGCCAAGATTGTCTTCGTACGAAGGCTCTATCATCATTGCCACTGCACCATCGCCAAAAAGCGGACAAGTAGTACGGTCTTCGTAATTGACTATACTGCTCATACGCTCTCCGCAAACAAGAACAATTTTCTTGTAAGCACCGGATTCTATAAAGCGTCTAACGGTTTCAAATGTAAACAGAAAGCCACTGCAACCGGC
Source organism: uncultured Bacteroidales bacterium (assembly GCA_900322025.1). Classification (GTDB taxonomy): domain Bacteria; phylum Bacteroidota; class Bacteroidia; order Bacteroidales; family UBA932; genus Egerieousia. The sequence goes on from ONYJ01000116.1 coordinate 4,057, forward strand.
ATTGGTGTCGTAGCCCCAGGCATTCTTAATGCCTACTTTATCGCAGATGATATTGGAAGTTGCCGTAAACACCATATCGGGGGTTACTGTATGACAAAGAAGCATCTGTACTTCAGATGGGTCTGTTTTAGTTGCCTCCAACAAGCGTTCTACGGCAATAGCTGCCATAAAAGAAGTGCCAAGACCGTCTTCCCTCAGTATGCGTCTCTCCTTGATACCCACCCTAGACATTATCCACTCGTCTGAGGTATCTACCATGGTTGAGAGCTCTTCGTTTGTTAAAACATAATCAGGAATATAAGCCTCAACACCTGTTATTATAGCCTTTGGCTTACTATGCATTTTCCTTTGCTATGACCAAACGACCACGGTAATAACCGCATTCAGGACACACATGGTGATACATAACTGTAGTACCGCAATTTGAACAAGTTGCCAATGTAGGCAGTTCTGCCTTGTCGTGTGTTCTCCTCTTGTCTCTCCTCTGCTTGGAGATTTTGTGTTTAGGATGTGCCATTTCTTATACTTTTATTAATCTTATTTTCAATTATTTCTCCTTATTTTTCAGCAGGTCTTTCAGCCCACTGAATGGAGAATATACATCTTTGTCTTCTTGCCCCGTATCTTCATCTGCTTGGAGGTTTTTAAGCCTCTGAAGCATTTCTGTATTGCATTTTCCCTTGGGGTGAACCGTTGTCAGCGGTATGCTCACACAAATGCAATCGTAAATGAACTGTTTAAGGTCTATCTCTGTTTCAGAGGGATCTACTATCAAAAACTCCTCAGCCTCTTCTGTATCTTCTCCAAACTTGGCAAAACGCACGGCAAGGCTTTCTTCAAAAGAAATAGGCACTGCCATTTCTTCTAAACACCTATTGCACTCCACCGTAACACTTCCCTCTCCATTCAAAGACACATTCATCCACCCGCTTCCCTTTTCAAGAGTACAGCGAACCAGCACATTTGAATCTATAATCTGTTGATTACCAAATTCTCTGAATAAACTTCCATTTACAGAAAACTCGTACTCGTACTTTCCGTGCGCAAGCCCGCTTATGTGAACCTTAAAATCCATAGGGGGCGCAAATATACTAACTTTTTTGCAAAATACAAGTTTTGCTACCTCAAAAGACTATGGCTGCATTTTATGTCTCTTGCGCTCGTTTTCGTCGAGATAAATCTTACGGATACGCAAATGCTTAGGAGTTACTTCTACGAGTTCGTCGTCTTGAATATATTCCAGCATTTCTTCTAAGGTAAACTGCATTGGAGGCGGCAGAACTGCCTTCTCGTCAGAACCTGAAGCACGCACATTAGTGAGTTTCTTCTTTATGCAAACATTTACGTTCAAATCCATTGCACGGGTGTATTCGCCCACCACCTGACCGGCATAAACCTCGTCGCCAGGGCTTATTATCCATTTTCCTCTATCCAGTAACTTCCACATAGAATAAGCCACAGCCGTTCCCGTTTCCAATGCCACTAAAGAACCGTTAGTTCTCTTTTCTATTTCTCCTTTATAAGGCTCGTATCCTTTGAGCCTGTGTGCCATTATAGCCTCACCGGAAGTTGCTGTAATAAGGTTGCTCCTAAGGCCGATAATGCCTCTGGACGGGATATCAAAGTCTAAATGTACCCTATCTCCCCTATGCTCCATGTGCAACAGAGCTCCCTTTCTTCTGGTAGTCATTTCTATTGCCTTGCCTACAAATTCTTCCGGCACATCAATTATCAGATGCTCCACCGGCTCACAACGCCTTCCGTTAATATTCTTGTCTATAACCTTAGGCTGACCTATCTGCAGTTCAAAGCCCTCCCTTCTCATTGTTTCTATAAGTATGGAAAGATGGAGTACACCCCTACCGTAAACCACAAAAGAATCAGAAGTTTTACCGGGCTTAACTTTGAGAGCAAGGTTCTTCTCCAATTCCTTTTCAAGTCTCTCCTTCAGATGGCGTGAGGTTACATATTTGCCGTCTTTGCCAAAGAATGGAGAATCGTTGATGCAGAAAAGCATGCTCATTGTAGGCTCATCTATAGTAATGGTTGGGAGCGGCTCCGGATTTTCGCTATCGGCGATAGTATCGCCTATTTCAAAGCCCTCTATTCCAACAACAGCGCAAATATCACCGCTCTCTACACATTCAACGCGAGTTTTCTCTATTCCGGTAAATACCATCAAATCCTTAATACGCTGCTTTACTTGTGTGCCATCGTGATGACATAGAGTTATTTCTTGCCCGGCTTTTAATACTCCTCTTGTAACCCTTCCAATTGCAATACGCCCAACATAAGGAGAGTATTCCAAAGAAGAAATCAACATTTGAGGAGTACCATCCATATTATGCTCAGGTTCCGGAATTTCACTTATGATGAGATCCATAAGCGGTGAAAGGTCTGAGGCAGGCTTCTTCCAATCCAAGCTCATCCAACCCTGCTTGGCACAGCCATACACGGTTTTGAAAGCAAGTTGTTTGTCGTTTGCATTAAGGCTCGACATAAGATCGAATACCTGCTCGTTCACCTCCTCAGGGCGGCAATTCTGCTTATCCACTTTGTTTATAACAACAAGCGGTTTCTTGCCTAACTCAAGTGCTTTTTGCAACACAAATCTGGTCTGAGGCATACATCCCTCAAAGGCATCTACCAACAATAGCACTCCATCTGCCATATTCAGCACCCTTTCCACCTCGCCGCCAAAATCGGCGTGGCCCGGAGTATCGATGATATTAATCTTATACCCCTTGTAAGGCACGCTCACATTTTTGGACAAGATGGTGATACCTCTTTCCCGTTCCAAATCGTTGTTGTCTAAAATAAGCTGGCCAGAAGAATTCTTATCGCCGTTACGCGTTATTTTGGCCTGAAGAATCATTTTGTCAACCAATGTGGTCTTACCGTGATCCACATGGGCTATAATTGCAATATTTCTAATTTTTTTCATACTAATAGCAAATATAACAAAAAAAGCGTTGAAATCAAAATTAAGATACAACTATCATTTTAGAAGCTCAGCTATATCGCTTTCTATCAAAGCTATATCCTCTGTAGGCTCATACCTCTTCAACACCTTACCATTAACGTCTATAAGAAATTTTGTAAAATTCCACTTTATAGAAGATTTTTTGTCGTAATCAGGGTCTTGACGACTAAGCATCCCATGCATGGCCTTTCCCATCTTAGTTGTCTGGTCGAATCCTTTGAAGGGAGCTTGAGACTTTAAGAAGGTAAACAGAGGACTCTCGTTATCGCCATTAACCTCAATTTTGTTAAACTGCGGAAAGCGTGTCTGATAATTCAGCTGACAGAATTCCTGTATCTCCTCCATTGTTCCGGGCGCCTGCTGCCCAAACTGGTTGCACGGAAAATCTAAAATTTCAAATCCTTTGTCGGCATATTTTTCATACAGTTGCTCCAACTCTGTATATTGAGGTGTAAAACCACATCTTGTTGCAGTATTTACTATCAAACTCACCTTCCCTTTATAAACAGACAAGCTTACATCATTCCCCTGAGCATCTTTTACGGTAAAATCATAAGTTGTTTGAGCGGCAGCCTTCACAGACAATAAGGCAATTAGAATTAATAAGAAATTTTTCATATACTTTTTTCAAATGGTTCTCTAAACAAAAATAACAATTTTTAGACTTTTTACAGAAGCTTTTGTAAAGAGCGTTATATAATTGTTAGAATTATTTCAAAACAGATGCTTATATTTGCTTCCAAGTTAGGGGTTGCTTTCTGTAATCTCGTTTACACATAACACCAAATGGATAGAATTATTATACTCGACTTCGGCTCTCAAGTAACACAAGTTATTGGTAGAAGAGTCAGGGAATTAAATGTTTACTGCGAAATCCATCCGTTTAACAAGTTTCCTTTCAAAGACGATGGCACCAGCATTCCGGAGGACATAAAGGGGCTTATTCTCTCCGGCAGCCCTTTTTCTGTAAGAGATAAGAATAGTCCTAAGGTAAATCTTAATAACTTCATAGGTAAAATCCCGATACTCGGCATTTGCTATGGCGCACAACTGATTGCCGACACGTATGGTGGTATGGTAGAAGCTTCTCAGACAAGAGAATATGGAAGGGCCGAACTATTTGTATCTGAAAAAGGTGAGCCTATTTTCAAAGATGTGCCACAGGCCTCTATAGTTTGGATGAGCCACGGAGACACAATCACCAAACTTCCGGAAGGAGCAAAGCTCATAGCCTCAACCGCAAGCGTACAGAATGCCGCCTACAAAATTGCCGACAAAAATATTTATGCCTTTCAATATCATCCGGAAGTTTTCCATTCAGAATACGGTGGCACAATGCTACGCAATTTTGTTATAGGAATATGCTGTTGCAAAAACGATTGGACCACAGAGTCTTTTATAGAAACCACCGTATTGCAGCTAAGAGAGAAACTTGGAAAAGACGAGGTTATTCTTGGCCTAAGCGGAGGCGTGGATTCTTCTGTAGCAGCAGTTCTACTGCATAGAGCCATTGGGCAAAACCTTCATTGCATATTTGTAGATAACGGATTGCTGAGAAAGAACGAATTTGAGGAAGTGCTGGAGCAATATAAAGGAATGGGGCTCAATGTAAGGGGAGTAAGGGCAGCTGATAGATTTATGGAGGCCTTGCATGGCATTTCAGACCCTGAAGGCAAACGCAAAGCCATAGGCAAAACATTTATAGATGTATTTGATTCTGAAGCTCAGAAGATTACTAATGCCAAGTGGCTCGCCCAAGGCACAATCTACCCGGATGTTATAGAATCCAGCAGTGTTAAAGGGCCTTCTGCCACTATCAAGTCGCATCATAATGTGGGAGGACTTCCGGAAAAGATGAACTTAAAAATCGTAGAGCCTCTGCGCTCGCTTTTCAAAGACGAAGTACGCCGCACCGGAATAGCATTGGGCATTAAGAAAGAACTTATCTCCAGACACCCATTCCCCGGCCCAGGCTTGGGAATCAGAGTTCTCGGCGAGGTTAGCAAAGAAAAACTCAACATTCTGAAAGAGGCCGATCATATATTTATATCAAACTTGCGAAGCTATATGACAGAACTACCTCCGGCCTCCAATGGACTGTCGTACAACACCAATAATTCGGCAAACAACACTTCGGACAGCAAAAACCTTATACCACTGTACGATGCCATTTGGCAAGCCGGCACAATTTTGCTTCCTGTTCGCAGTGTTGGAGTTATGGGAGACGAGAGAACCTATGAATATACTATCGCACTAAGAGCAGTAGTTTCAAACGATGGAATGACAGCCGACTGGGTACACCTCCCTTACGATTTCTTAGCAAAGGTATCTAACGAAATCATCAACAAGGTTAAAGGTGTAAACCGCGTCTGCTACGATATTTCTTCCAAACCACCCGCAACAATCGAGTGGGAATAGCAGATACCATACACAGAACATGTAGTATTGAGCAAGTAGCAATGATATTTAGTTATCTATCAAAATGAAACAATACATTGTTAACGCATTTGCAGAAGAAGGTTACATAGGCAATCCTGCTGCGGTGAGAATCATGGATAGTTTTTTGCCGGATTGCGATATGCAACAAATTGCTCTTGAGAATAATCTCTCAGAAACAGCATTTTGTGTATGCTTAAAAGACGATGCCCAAAACCCTATGTTCCATATACGCTGGTTTACTCCGGGCTGTGAAGTAGAACTTTGCGGCCATGCAACACTTGCAACCTCCTACATACTTTTCAAATATTACTTTAAGGAAGCTCAAATACTCCACTTTCAATCTAAAAGCGGAGAACTCCGCGTAAGCAGAGAGTGGAAGAAAAACAAAAAAACTGACACCGAGTTCTTTGTAATGATGGACTTTCCTGCATATACTTTAGAAAAAGTAACCGACCCTACCGAACTTGACGCTGTTAAAAAAGCCATATCTCCCTTGTGTCCAGAGGAAATATGGAAAGGGATAGATTATGTAGCCCTACTCAAAACTCCAAAGGATGTGATTGATTACAATCCCGATTTTGAGAAAATAAAGGCTCTGCCCAACAATCACAACCTCCTTATAACATCTGCAAACAACAATTCTTCAAGTATATACCACACATCCACAACACAGCATAAAGACTTTATATCTCGCTGCTTCTTTCCAAAAGAAGCCATTGACGAAGATCCAGTAACAGGCTCGGCGCACTGTAGCCTCGGACCACTATGGGCAAAAAAGCTTAACCGCAGCGAACTTATTGCATATCAAGCGTCTGCAAGAGGAGGGATTTTACACCTAAGAATCTGCGAAAACAGAGTGCTCGTAGGAGGAAAAGCAATAGAAATACTGTAAGATACTCTCCTCGTATCTTAATTAAGATTCAAGAATTCCATATACTATCGCTGAGGATGATGATCTAAAATATTTTTCATCCACTGAGCAGAAGATACGTGAGTGTATATTTCTGTAGTTAGTATGCTTTCGTGCCCCAACATATCTTGAACGGCCCTAAGATCGGCACCATTTTCAACCAAATGAGTTGCAAAGCTATGCCTAAACGTGTGAGGATGAACATCTTTCTTAACACCGGCTGCTTTAGCATGATTCCTCACAATAGTAAACACCATAACTCTGGTTAATTTACCGGCACGCCTGTTCAGAAAAAGCGTGTCTTGCGATTCGGATATTTTTGTAAAATTTTTGCTTTTGCCAAGAGTAGGAGAACTACCTGCTATGTTAAGGGAATGTTGCAGGCATTGCCAACGGTGTGGCATATAATTTTTTATGGCATTTATAGCATAATCTCCTATAGGAACCAAACGCTGCTTATTACCCTTTCCTGTAATTCTTACAAATTGCTCCTTAAAGAATATATCGGAAAGATGTAAGTTCACTAATTCACTAACTCTCAACCCACAACTGTATAACATTTCCAAGATGGCTCTATTGCGTACGCCCTCATAAGTAGCACAATCGCAAGTAGATAGAACCTTATCTACTTCTTCTACAGAAAGTACATCCGGTAGTTTTCTTGTAATCTTTGGCGAATCAACGCTTTTTGTTGGATCGGTATCAACCCCGTCTTCTATCTTCAGATATTTGTAGAATGCCTTTAAGGTGCTCAGCATACGGCTCTGCGAACGTGGAGAGGTGCGGACAGAAAATTTTTCAGCAAAAAACATATCTATATCCGAAGAATCCGCCTCTGCAAAAGATGTCTTTCCATTAACTTCCAAAAAATGCGCAAACATCTTCAAATCAGAGCAATAAGATAATACGGTGTTCTTACTCAGAGAACGCTCCAACCTGAGGTAATCTGCAAATTCCTTTATCTTCAACTGAAAGCCTTTAGTCATGTCGAGTCTGCCAGATTTTATTTTTTCGACAGTTTACTACCTTGCAGCAGTTTAGGGCAAAGCTTATTTAAACCACACTCCGCACAATCTGGCTTATTGGCCTTGCAGACATATCTGCCATGGAGTATTAGCCAGTGATGAGCCCTCGCACGGTCTTCTTGCGGTATCTGTTCCTCCAAATCTTGTTCTACCTCAAGTGGAGTTTTCCCTTTAGACAAGCCTAATCTATGAGCAACCCTAAACACA
>ONYJ01000221.1 GCA_900322025.1 uncultured Bacteroidales bacterium
TGCATACATTTCTATAGCCATAGGAATCATAGCGGCGGTGCCTTGTATGCTCTTGCCTAAAAGGCCGTTGTAAACGGCTTCAAATTCCTTGTAATCAGATGGAATGTTTGTAAAGGTTACAAAAGCAGTAGGCACAGCTCCTGGTTTATTAAACTCACCACTTACAGTATATGTATGTGTGCCATAAGTAATAGTGTTGTTCCTCACAACTACTTCATTAGTTGCTTCTGCTGAAACTTGGCTTTCAGAAGCTTCTGCGTTTACATTCATAGCTTGTGCGTTGGATGTTGTATTATTGCAACTTGATGTTAAAACGATTGTTGCAACCAAGGCCAAGCCAATAGTACTTTTAAAGTTCTTCATAATTGTAATATTAAGAATTTAAGGTTAAATAAGTGTTTTCGGGTACTAAGATAGTACATTTTTCGAGAATGAGATTTTATTATTACATTTGCTTTACTAAACTAAAAACACACTAAAACTATGAAACATCGTAACACTATTTTCAAATCTATTTTGGCTATAGTATTGGCTTTAGGAGTTTCTGTAACGGCTAACGCACAGTTAAAGGGAGTGCTCAACAAAGCCAAAAAAGCTGTAAAAGAGAAAGTAGAAAAAACTGTAGAGAAAAAGGTTGATGAAGTTGTGGATCAGGCATTAGGAACCTCAAGCACAACTACATCAAAAGAGAATGAAGCTTCAAAAGTAACAGAAACATTAAAGACAGAAATCGGGAATAAAACCTCAGTAGGGCAGGTAGCAGAAAAGACAGTTGCTATCTCCTCCGGCCCTGAGATTCCTGAACTTATGGCAATGAAGCAGGCTTATAACGATTACGACGAAACAGGTAGCTATATTAACAGTCTTGCTTGGGGTTTGAGGAAAATGCCTCAGTCAGAAGCTAAGGCGCTTGCAGCAAAATTGACGGCTCGTGCAAAATGGTGTGCTGAAACCTTGCCGCAACTCAAGGAAGGTGGTAATTTTGAACTAAGAGAGCAATTGAATAAAGAGCTGCAAAACTGGGCATATTTTTACGCTAAGATGGGTTCTATAATTAATCTTATGAACCATACACACTTTAAGAAAGATGAGAATGGTTTCTTCTACTATGAAGGAGACCCTATGTATATGTGTGGCATACATGTATCTGGGAATGAGGCTAGTCAAGAAGGTGTAGCTGGCAGGAAAACAACGCTGATATTTACTCGTAAAGACGGAAAATCGTTTTTCTGTTCAGCTACCTATGAACCTAAATTTGCCGAAGAAGACGACATACGTGTAGCCAAACTCGACTACAATATGGCTTCTAACATTACGACTCTATTTGAAGGCTATCCGCTTGAGTGGTGCCGTGCTAATGGTAGAGGCCTATCTAAAGACGACTATGATATCTACTATCAAAAAGCTTTATCTTATGTTTCTGTTCTCGATGCTGCGATAAAGGGCAATTCGCTTGATAACCTTGATTTCAAACCTATACCTAAGGCAGGAAGTATGAATGCCTCTATGAAGGCGAAAGCACTTTCGGTTCAAAAAGCAAAGAATAAGAGCGTTGTAGATGTGGTGATAACCAGCAATTCTTGGGATGTTAAGAAAAACGCCTTAGGTGTTCCAATTCGCAGAATCATTAGCGGTTATTCTATCATACAGACTAAGTATGGCAAAATGGCAACGAATGTTTCTTGGTCGGAAGAATACGAAGGTGGTAAGTATGGATCACTGCGAGCTTATGGAGTAGGCATGGAGTCTTTCTATGTAAAGTAGAGAAGTTCAGAATTCAATTGTATTACAGGCCCTGAGTTAAATTTATTTAACTTTGGGCTTGTTCTTTTGAATGATTAAAGGGATAATGAATACAGTTTATAGAACGCTTTCAGAAGCAGAGATAGAAGACATATCTTCTCGGATACTATTTGAGGATAATCACTTTCTTATCTTTAACAAGCGCAGCGGAGAAATTGTGCAAGGCGATAAAACCGGTGATGAGCCTCTTAGCGAAACTCTTAAAGCATTCATATCTCAGCGCGACAAAAAGGCTGGGCAAGTGTTTATGGGGGTTGCCCATCGTTTAGACAGGCCTGTTAGCGGTGCTGTTATTTTTGCAAAAACTTCAAAGGGGCTTGAGCGAATCAATGCGATGCTCAGAGCCGGTGAGGTGCATAAAACTTATTGGGCTTTAGTTCAAAAGAATGATTCTTTATCAGAAATTTCTTCAGGTAGTGAAGGTTGGGTAGAACTTAAAAATTATCTGTATCGCA
>ONYJ01000200.1 GCA_900322025.1 uncultured Bacteroidales bacterium
AAAGAGGCTATAACAGACTATCATCCGTATATAGATAAACTTATCAAGATGGTACTTGATACGCTTACAAAAATATAGCACATTAAATATCAGTCTATATGGTAGATTTTAATAATCTGGAAATTGCGTTCTCCTCCAAGACCAAGTCGGAGTTGAAGAATGCCTTGTTGCTTTTCAACACAATTAAGAACCCGGGAATGGTAAAGTTTTTAAAGGGGGCTTCCAATCTTGCCATTAAGGTAGGTTTTCCTATAGGGTGGGCTGTAAAACCAACTCTTTACAAGCAGTTTGTAGGAGGAGAAACTTTACAAGACTGCCAGAAAACCATAGACCATTTGAAGACTTTTAATGTAAAAAGTACATTAGACTTTTCGGCTGAGGGTTCGCAAACTCCGGAAGGAATTAAGTTTACCTTTGAAGAAACTATGCGTTCTATAGATTTTGCCAAGGGTAATTCTTCTTTGGCCTATGCCGTGTTCAAGCCATCTACAATTACCACCGATGAGGTGTTGTCAAAAGCATCTGAGAAGCGTGAGCCGCTAACAGAGAAAGAACAGAAGGAATTTGCCGAATATCAGGAGAGATTTGCAGCTTTTTGTAAGCGTGCATACGAAAACGATGTGAGGCTGATTATAGACGCAGAAGACTACTGCTTCCAAGATGCTATAGATGAGCAGACAGATCAGATGATGAGGCTGTATAACAAGAAGAGAGCCATTATATTTGCCACCCTGCAGATGTATCGCCACGATCGTATGCCTTATCTGAAAAAGATTTACGAAGATGCTGTTAAGAATAATTACATAGCCGGAATTAAGTTTGTAAGAGGGGCTTATATGGAAGAAGAGAGAGCACGAGCTGCAGCTATGGGTTATCCGGATCCTATCTGCAAAGACAAGCAGGCTACAGACGATAATTTTAATGCAGGGGTTAAGTTTGTGATGGATCATTTAGACCATTTTGAGCTCTTTATGGGTACTCATAACGAAGAAAGTAATCGTTTGCTTGCTCAGCTTATAGACGAGAAAGGTCTTTCACATAACGATCCGAGAATCCATTTTGCACAGCTACTGGGTATGAGCGATAATATCTCGTTCAATCTTGCTCACGAAGGCTATAATGTTACCAAATATGTTCCTTATGCAAAAGTAAAGGACGTGGTGCCTTATTTAGTGCGAAGGGCGGAAGAAAATACTTCTGTTGCAGGGCAGACCGGCCGTGAACTCAATCTGTTGCGTAGCGAAATGAAGCGCCGCAAAGAAAAGAAATAGAGCGGAAAACGGGATTCGAACCCGCGGCCCTCAGCTTGGGAAGCTGATGCTCTACCAACTGAGCTATTTCCGCATTAGGCTGCAAATGTAATAATATTTTTTTGATTAAGGATGAAACTCAGCTGGTTTATTGCCAGAAGAATATCGGGGGCCGGAAGCGGAAAACTGACTTCTGCAGGCAATATAATAGCCGTACTTTCTGTGGCTATCAGCATATTGGTTATAATAGTTTCCATATCGGTATCGCGTGGATTTAGAAGGGAAGTAGATGCGAAGATGATGGCCTTTAATGGCGATGTAACGATATCGGCAATGCCGCCTACAGGCACCAACGATTTTACTTCGGAGCAGCTGAGCCTGCCGCCTCTTTCTGCCAGAGAAGATATTTTGAAACTGCCTTTTGTAACATCTTTTCAAGCAATAAGCTATAGACCGGGCATTCTAAAGACGGAAGATAATTTACAGGGAGTTATTCTGAAGGGTATAGACAGTTCTTTTGACTGGTCTTTTTATTCTTTAAATCTGCGAGAAGGAACTCTACCCGATTCAGATAAAAACGATTGGGTTGTCATATCTCAAAGACTTGCCGATATGATGAAGTTGAAGTGTGGCGAAGGGGCGAATTTCTATTTTGTAGGCGAACATGTTAAAGTCAGAAGATTGCGTATAAGTGCTATTTATTCTGCACAGTTGGAGAATTTCGACAAGACTTATGTTTTGGCGCCGCGTTCAGTGGTTAATTCTCTAAACGGCTGGTCGGAAGACAGAAGCAGTGCATATATCGTAAACTTTTCCAATCACTCGCTTTCCGACTATTATATCCGAAAGAATCAGATTGCCGAGGCTGTTTATTCTCATGATGATATAGAGCAGTATTTGAGAATTTCCGGTTCTTATGAAGATATGTCTAATCTAGTGGATTGGCTTAGACTATTGGATATGAATGTTCTGATTATTTTAGTGTTGATGGTGGCGGTGGCTGCTTTTAATATGATTAGTTGTGTGCTGATAATATTATTTGAAAACATTTCTTCCATAGGCATATTGAAGTCGTTGGGGATGCGGAACGGCGGAATCAAGAAGATTTTTCTGGCAAAGAGTTCAGGAATAGTTCTTTTGGGGCTTGCTATTGGAACTGTTGTGGCAATAGTATTATGTTTGGCAGAAGGTTCGTTGAAGTTTATACGCCTGAATCCCGATAATTATTTTATAAACTATGTGCCTATAGATATTTCGTGGTGGAGTATTGTAGGGGCTAACATTTTGAGTTTTACTGTAATAATGCTCATATTGCTTATACCTTGCCATTTTATAAGTCGTATTCAGCCTTCGCAAACAATCAAGATAAAATAGGATTATTCTTCTACTGTAGTCTTGTATATTTCGTATTGCTCGAGAACTCTTTTAGGATATGCTAATGTTTGTGCCGAACCTCTGAATGGCGGTACTTTTACTCCGTTTTTATCGTAACCTTCTGCCATTAAGGGTATTACAGATGCAACTTCTTCCCAATCCATGGAGTTTTTGCCTTCTGCCTGTGCAACCTTTCTGCATTGTTGAATCCTTCCTTCTCCAGCATTGTAGGATGCTAAGGTAAATTTAAGAGCATTTTCTTCGTCCATTCCCGAGGCCAAGTATTTTTTGTGAACAGAGCCTAATATTTTGCAACCGGTTCTGATATTTTGTTCAGGATCGTAAATATCTTCAACTCCCATAGCATCTGCAACAGACTGCAGAACTTGCATGAGCCCAACAGCTCCCATGCTCGAAACCACACCATTGTTAAAGCCGGATTCTTTATATATGAGGGCACTCAAAAGCCTCCAATCCCAGCCTATGGTGGCGCTATATTTCTTTACCAGATTATCGTACGCAGATATGGTGTATCTGGTCATAGGCAGAGAATATGAGCGTTTGTTTTCTGTTTTATGCAGTTTTGCCAATAATTTTTTGTATTCCGATGATGGCTGAATATGAGTTATCCAGAAGTTGATGTTTTCTATGAGCAGATCTTCGTCGTAGCGTACAGCGCAAACATAGTCTTTTTCTATTGCCTTAGAGATACATAAATAGTCTTTGAATGCCGTAGGAATGGAGTCTGTTCTTGAATTAAAAATAATAATATCCGTTAGTTTGTCGGTTAAGTCTTCCCAGTTTCTTATAGAAGACTTTTCTACACTTACCTCTATCATGCAGTGTAGGTTTGTAGAAAATTGTCGTATCAGATCTGTGGCAAATTTAAGCGTTGGATTTCCTGGGTTTAATTTGTTGTCTATTAGTATAGTACAATAGAGAGTATCGCCGGTAAGTATGTTTTTTGGTTGCAATTTGTCTCTGGAGGAGTACGAAAACAGACCTGTCATTAGAAACAGATACGAGAGCAACAAAGTGGCAACAATAATGATGCCCACACGCTTAGTTTTTGTATTCCATCTGTTTTTCATCTACTTTATGTAGAACGGCCACCAGATGCCGAGTTTAATTGCTTTCTGAGGCCTGATGTATCTGTAAGTTGAATAATACTCATTATTAGGCCAGCCCTGCAGTATGTTTTCTCCTTTAACAAAAATAGTAGCTCTTTTCCATTGTAGATTTACAAATACATCTATGTATGGGCAATTGCCTATTTTGTATATCTCCTGATTATAGAACATACCCAACGCAGGGTCGAATGCCTGTGCATAATACTTTGTGTTGTAGGTCATATCTGCTCCTATCTGCACATTCAGCACATCTTTTACAGCATAGAACTGCAGATAATATCTAAGATTCAGAGCAAGTTTTGGAAGCGGTAGTATGTTTTGTTTTGACGATGTCTGGAATAGTACTCTATTATCCAAATGTAGCACCCCAAGAGTAAAGTTTTTGGCTAAATAGCCGTTTATAACACTAATAGCTTCGTTGTTTTGAATAGGGGTACATAAGGAATCGAGATAAACATTTTTATTCAAGAGGCTATAGCCAAAGGAGGCTTCTATACCCCAATGTGGAATATCTAATTTAGCCTCGAGTTTTAGTTGGTTGGTTTTATCAAAATCGTACTCCCATATATAGTGGTTAGAGGTGTAATTCTGTAAGAAATACGATGGTTTTCTTATTGATGATGAGAAATTTGCGGTAAAATGTATGCCATCTTTAACAGCCCATGAGGAGAAGCGCATGGCCGCATCTACAGAAAAGTTTCCTTTATAATAACCGGCAATGTCTGCCTTTGCCATAGCGTTCCA
>ONYJ01000086.1 GCA_900322025.1 uncultured Bacteroidales bacterium
ATTTTCTTACAGGTTGCTATCTGTTTGCTGTATTAAATGAATCAAAATGAAAAGATTTTGTATGATTTTATTCTTTTTCGGCAACTTAGGTACAGTTTTTATGTAGTGAGGTGGTTACATCTGAGCTGCAATAATTAGGTTTATTTCTGTTGTGTTTCAGGGCAAGTTTTGTTAAATTTGCCCAATTATGTTTTTGCGCTATGAATAGGAAGATAACCGTTTTGAGTAAGGTTGCTGCTGTTTGTATTACAGCGGTGTTGCTTTCTGCCTGCGATTGGATAAGAGCCAAATTGGATATGCCTACTTCTGAGGATATTGCACTGAAAAGGGAGCTTATAGCCGAGAAGGAAGCACAGATAGCCAAGCTGGAGGCTGAAAAGGATACTATTTTGGCGCAAGCTGATACAACAAGGCTTTCAGTAGCAGACTCTGTTCAGTTGTCTGCATTGCCGGCAGGTTCAGTCTCTGGTTCGGCCTCAGGTTCAGTCTCAGGTTCAGCATCAGGCTCAGCCTCAGGCGCTACATCAGGCTCAGCCTCAGGTTCAACATCAAGCTCTACTTCAGGTTCGGTCTCAGGTTCAACCTCAAGCTCAGCATCTGGTATAGCATCTGGCTCTGTATATAGTTCTCAATCCGGTTCTACAGCAGGCACTTCTTTACAACTCGTACCACGAAGCAGCTTAACTAAAACCTACTATATAATTGTTGGCGCTTTCAAAACAGATGAACTTGTATTGGCGAGCATAAAAGAGCATACAGATATTCTTGAACCCCCTATGGCATTTACTGCGGGAGGTTTGAAATATGTGGCGATAGGAGGATATGAAACTTTAGAAGAAGCACGCAAGGCATTATATACGGTGTTGCCAAAGGTGCCGAATGCGTGGGTATATAAAAAGAACGGGTAAAAAAATATTAATAATCAGATACACATTTTATATGAAAACAACAGCTTATACACAAAAACACATTGAACTGGGAGCAAAGATGACTCCGTTTGCAGGCTTTAATATGCCTTTGGAATATACTGGTATTAAGGCAGAACATTTAGCTGTAAGACAGAGTGTTGGCGTTTTTGATGTTTCTCACATGGGAGAGTTTGCCGTTAAAGGCCCTAATGCCTTGGCTTTTATACAGTATGTAACAAGCAACGATGCTTCTGCCTTGTTTGCAGGAAAGGTGCAGTACTCTTGCCTTCCTAACGGAAAGGGTGGTATTGTAGATGATCTTTTAGTTTATTGTATAAATCCGGAGGACTATATGTTGGTGCCGAATGCGGCCAATATAGATAAAGACTATGCTCATCTTTGCCAATATGCTCAGAAATTTGGTCTTACACCGGGAAAGGATTTCTGCAACATTTCAGACCAGATAAGCCAGTTGGCAGTACAGGGTCCTAATGCAATGAAAGTTATGCAAAAGCTCTGCAAAGAAGATGTGTTGAGCATGGAGTATTATACATTTAAGATATTGGAAGTAGCCGGATGTAAAGATGTTATATTATCTACTACAGGATATACCGGAGCCGGTGGCTGTGAGGTTTATATGAAGAACGAAGATGCCTTAAAGATATTTGATGCAATTTTTGAGGCAGGAAAAGAGTTTGATATAAAGCCGGCAGGCTTGGGATGTCGCGATACACTTCGTTTGGAAATGGGTTTCTGCCTGTATGGGAACGATATAGACGATTCTACCTCTCCTTTGGAAGCCAATCTTGGTTGGATTACAAAGTTCAACGATGTTAAGGGAGATTTTGTAGATAGAGATTACATGCTCAAGCAGAAGGCAGAAGGTCTTAAAAGAAGATTGTGCGGCTTTGAATTGATAGATAGGGGAGTGCCACGCCATGGCTATGAAATCTGCAATGCAGAGGGCAGAGTTATAGGTTGTGTAACAAGCGGAAGCCTTACACCTTGCTGTACCCGTGCCATAGGAATGGGATATGTAGAAGCACCATTATATAAGCTCGATACAGAGATTTATATCAAAGTTAGAGACAAGCTTCTTAAAGCAGTTGTGGTAAGACCGCCTTTTTATAAGGGATAATAAAATAGGATTTTAATGAACCGTATCGGAAGGATTGTAATAGGCATTGCCTGTATTCTTGCAGGCAGTGCCCATTTTGTCTGTGCTCAAAATATAGGAGGCTCCAAACCCACTTCCCAAAAGAATATTCAGGATTCGCTGAGGCGCGATGTTGCCTTTTTAAGTGCCGAGGCTATGAAGGGAAGAAAAGCGGGTAGCAACGAGGAGAAAAGGGCTGCAAAATATATCTACGATTATTTGCAGTCGTTGGGAATGGTAATGCTATCTCCCGAAGATGGAGACGATTTTGGCATGGCCGATCCGGTTGTTGGAGATACTCTGTACTCTCGCAACATAGTGGGCTTTATACCAGGTTACGACCCAGCCTTGAAAGGAGAATTTATACTCTTGGGAACTCAGCTCGATGGGCCGGGATTTGAAGCAATTAAGGTTAACGGACAAACTAAGGAGAGAATTTTTCCGGGAGCTTATTCAAATGCTTCCGGAAATGCAGCGCTTATGCAGGTAGCTAAACTTGTTGCAGAGAATAAATTTATGTTTCGCCGAAGTGTTATTTTCGGATTTTTTGGGGCCGGAAATTACTCTCAAGCAGGAAGTTGGTATTTTCTGAACCGCTCGTTTGCAGATGTAGATAAGATAAAATTTATGGTAGATGTAAACTCTGTGGGGAAAGATAGTGGTTCTAATACTTTTCAGGCTTTTATAGGTCTGCCTAACAGGCATATACTCAAAGATATATTTACTGTGGCAGAGCGGCCATTCAGTTTGGATGTCAAAATTGCAGAGCGCGAGCCTATACCATCGGATTACAGAAGCTTTCATTCCTATGACATACCATTTACTCTGTTTACTACCGGGCCAAATAATTTAGATGCCACCATTCATGACACACCAGAAAAAATAGATTATCTGCAACTCGCCCAAATTGTTGAATTTGTTTATACATACTCGCTAACATTGGCATCGGCAGATAGCTTTGAAGAAAAAGAAGAAGATGTTTCCGAGTCTTCAAAACCTCGTATTTACAGCCAGTTAGAGGTAGATAAAAGAGCAACCTTCTTAAAAGGCGATGAGCGTACCTTCTTAAAAGATTGGGTGTATCATTATGTAAAGTATCCCGACAGCGCAATATCTGCGCATATAGAAGGAACAGAAATAGCTGAATTTGTGGTAGATGAAAAGGGAAAGGTTACAGACATTAAAATAACAACATCTCTTAGCGAAGATATAGACAAAGAGGTAATAAAGGTATTGAAGGCTTCTCCAAAATGGAAGCCAGCACAGCTTAACGGCAGGAATGTGCCGGTGCAAATATCTGTGGCAATAGAATTTATGCTTACAAACAGATCTAAATTCGGCATAAAGAAATAGGTTGCAATACTGTTTAACAGTGGCAAATAAGAACAAATACAATGGAATACAAGTTTAATGAAATAGAAGCCAAATGGCAGAAATACTGGGCAGAAAACAAAACTTTTTCTGCGCCAACAGACACTTCAAAGCCAAAGTATTACGTGTTGGATATGTTTCCTTATCCTTCTGGTGCAGGCCTGCATGTTGGCCATCCGTTAGGATATATAGCAAGCGATATTTACTCGCGATACAAGAGGCTTAAAGGTTTTAATGTGCTTCACCCGATGGGGTACGATGCCTTTGGACTTCCGGCAGAACAGTATGCCATACAAACCGGCCAGCATCCACGAATTACCACTATGGAAAACATAGATAGGTATCGCTCTCAATTAGATAGAATAGGTTTTTCTTTTGATTGGGATAGAGAAGTAAAAACTTGTGATTCTGATTATTACAAGTGGACTCAATGGGCCTTTCTTAAAATGTTCGACAGCTGGTATAACAAAAAGACAAACTCTGCCGAACCTATAAAAGAACTTGTTTCCGAATTTGAAAAAAGAGGTAACCTTAAAGTAGAAGCCTTTTGCGGAGAAGTACCGCAGTTTAGCTCGGAGCAGTGGCAAGCTTATTCCGACAAGCAGAGAAGCGATATCCTGATGCAGTACAGAATAGCCTATTTGGGAGAAACTTCTGTTAACTGGTGTCCTGAACTTGGAACGGTGTTAGCCAACGATGAAGTAAAAGAGGGCGTGTCTGTAAGGGGCGGTTTTCCTGTGGAGCAGAAAAAAATGAAACAGTGGCTGTTGAGAGTATCGGCTTATGCCAGCCGCTTGTTAGATGATTTGGAAGGGTTGCAATGGAGCGATGCTCTAAAGGAAATGCAGAGGAATTGGATAGGACGTTCGTATGGAGCGCAGATGGTATTTAAGGTGGTTAATCCAGATCCCGCAGATGGGAGTAAGTTTGATCGTGAGTATGATATGGAAATTTTTACCACACGCGCCGACACCATATTTGGAGTAACATTTATGGTAGTTGCTCCCGAGAGCGAATGGGTAGAAAAACTTACAACCGAAAGCCAGAAACAGGTTGTAGAAGAGTATCTTGCTCAGGCTAAAAAGAAAACAGAAAGAGAGCGGATTGCAGAAACTAAATCTGTAACCGGAGTATTTTCCGGTTCTTGGGCGCAGAACCCATTTACCGGCGAAAAAGTACCTATTTGGATAGCAGAATATGTATTGGCCGGCTATGGAACCGGTGCGATAATGGCGGTGCCGGCTCACGATAGCAGAGACTATGCATTTGCCAAAAAGTTTGGATTAAAGATAGTTCCGCTGATAGAGGGCTGTGATGTTTCAGAAGAAAGTTTTGATGCCAAAGAAGGTATCATGATAAATAGCGGTTTTCTTACAGGCATGAATGTAAAAGAGGCTATTCCTGCTGCCATAGAGGAAGTTGAGAGAAGAGGAATAGGCCACAGAACCGTGAACTATCGTTTGAGAGACGCTATTTTCTCGCGCCAAAGATATTGGGGAGAGCCTTTCCCCATTTACTATAAAGACGATATAGCTACCGCAGTGCCTGAAAGTGAATTGCCTTTGGAATTGCCAGATATAGAAACATTTAAGCCTGCCGATAACGGGGAACCTCCTTTGGCCAGAGCAAAGAATTGGGCTTATCAGGGCTATCCTTTGGAAAAGAGCACAATGCCGGGATTTGCGGGGAGTAGTGCCTACTATCTGAGATATATGGATCCTCATAACGATGAGGCCTTGGTTGGCAGAGATGCAAATAAGTATTGGAGAAATGTAGATTTGTATGTAGGAGGAACCGAGCACGCTACCGGTCATCTTATATATTCTCGTTTTTGGAATAAATTCTTGTACGACCTTGGTTATGTTTGCGAAAAAGAGCCTTTCAAAAAGTTGATTAACCAAGGAATGATACAAGGGCGGTCTAACTTTGTGTACAGGATAAAGAATACCAATACATTTGTTTCCAATGGCTTAAAGGATAAATACGATACCACCGAAATACATGTTGATATAAATATTGTTTACAACGATCGTTTAGACATAGAAGCTTTCAAAAACTGGAGGCCGGAGTATAACAATGCAGACTTTATTCTCGAAAACGGAGAATACATTTGCGGTTGGGCGGTAGAAAAGATGTCTAAATCTATGTTTAATGTTGTAAACCCAGATAACATTTGCAGTAAGTATGGGGCAGATACCCTCAGGCTTTATGAGATGTTTTTAGGGCCCGTAGAAATGAGTAAGCCATGGGACACTAAGGGAATAGATGGTGTTCACAGATTTTTGAGAAAATTCTGGAAACTGTTCTATGGTGGTGGAGAGGGCACAGGTAGTTTTTGTGTTACAGACGAAGAGCCGACACCGCAGGAGTTGAAGATACTTCATAAGCTGATTCACAAGGTAGAAACGGATATAGAAAACTTTTCTTTCAACACCTCTGTTTCTGCATTTATGGTGGCAGTTAATGAATTAAGCACCTTAAAGTGCAACAAGAAGAAAGTACTTGTACCTGTAATTGTTTTACTTAGTGCTTTTGCACCTCATATTTGCGAAGAACTATGGCAACTTACAGGGCATACTCAGAGTGTAACCTTTGCAGATTTTCCGATGTATTACGAGGAGTACACCAAGGAGGACACTTTTGAGTATCCGGTATCTTTCAATGGTAAGACAAGATTTAAGCTCTCATTATCTAAATCGTTGTCTAATAGCGGTGTAGAAAAGGCAGTTATGGCCGCACCGGAAACAGCCAAATATCTGGCAGGTAATCCTGTCAAAAAGATTATCGTGGTGCCCGAAAGAATAATAAACATTGTGATGTAGGCTATGTGTGAAATTAAAAAGAAGGTTTCTGCAAGAAAATTGATACTGGATTATATCCTTATATCAATAGGCGTGTTTGTCTATACCTGTTCTTGGCAAGCATTTGTAGTACCTACGGGCATTTCCGGAGGTGGATTGGTAGGTTTTTGTACCGTTCTTAATTATGCTACCGGAATACCTATACCTGTTTTCTTTGGTACCATCAACGCTGCTTTGCTTACCATAGGAACAATAGTTTTGGGCAGAGGTTTTGGCTTTAAAACCATATTCAGCATAATTCTCTCTACTATATTCTTTGCCATATTGCCAAAAATGGAATGGATTTACAATATAGGGATGAGTACAATTCCAGCAGATAGCCCGCAGGCCCCTTTGCGTTACCTTGTGAATCCAATAATAGGAGGCTTTGCGTGCGCCGCAGGTATTGCTTTGATATTCAAAAGAAACGGTTCTACAGGAGGCACAGATATATTAGCTCTTATAATAAATAAATACAGAGATATTTCTCCCGGAAAAGTCTTTATGTATGCAGACTTTTGCATAGTGGGTTCCATAATGTTACTCCCCGACAAGCATTTGAGCGATGTAATACTTGGATATATATTTACCATAGCATTTTCGTATATGGTAGATCTTATCCTTACCGGAAGCGAGCAGAGTGTGCAGATAACCATTTTCTCTCAAAAGTATAGCGAGGTGGCAGATAACTTGATGAGCGAATTTCGCAGAGGAGTTACAGCCCTTGATTCTATGGGCTGGTATTCTAAGCAGGAAAGCAAGGTGTTGGTGGTTGTTGCCAGAAAACAGCAACTCAAAGATATAACTCAGGCAGTAAGGAGGGTAGATCAAAAAGCTTTTATATCAGTGTCGCCAGTATCTGCGGTATATGGTTTAGGCTTTGCTCAGCTGAAGGGCAAGGCAAAGAAATCTTCTGAGAGCAGATTGAAAAGGCTTGTAAAATGGATGGACAGTTAGCACTATATACAGTTAATATGGTAATTATATGAAAACAATAAAGATATTAGGTACGGTTAAAGCCTATATTATAATCACGCTTGGCCTGTTGTGCTACGTATTAGGATGGACTATATTCTTGATTCCAAATAACTTGGTTGGTGGCGGGGTATCCGGTATTTCATCTATTATCTTGTATGCCTTTGGAATACCTATTTCGGTAACTTATTTTGCAATAAACACGGTACTCCTTCTGATAGCCCTTAAAGTGCTTGGCAAAGGCTTTGGTTTTAAAACTATTTACGCAATAATTGCAACCACCTTGTTTTTTCAGTTTGTTCCTTCTTTTCTTCCTCAAGATTTTATAGAAGAAATAGCGATTTCTAACGGCAAGTTGCTATCGGCCATTTTTGGCGGCGTAATGAGTGGACTTGGCATAGGCATCAGCTTTTCTCAGGGAGGCAGCACAGGTGGAACGGATATAGTGGCACTGATGGTGGCCAAGTATCATAACATAGCCCCGGGTCGTATGATACTTTATATGGATTTGGTTATAATAGCTTGCTCTCTTTTAATTCCGGCAAAAGACATATTAGACGCCTCTGGTGCTGTTGTAGGTAAGGAAACATGGGGAATGAGGTTAGCCACTGTACTTTACGGATATATGCTTATAGCTTCTTGTTCTCAGATAGTAGATATGATGGTAGCCGGAAGCAGACAAAGCGTACAAGTGTATATATTTTCTAATAAATACGAAAAAATCGCAGATATAATAACAAGTGAGATGGGGCATGGTGTTACTGTGCTAACGGGAGAAGGCTGGTACACCAAGAAGGAGAATAAAATGCTTTTGGTTCTGATTCATAAGACAGAAACCGGAAAAATTCACAGCTTGATAAAGGCTGTTGACAGAGACGCATTTATATCCATGGCTCCGGTAACAGGAGTGTGGGGCAGGGGCTTCCAGCAGTTGCCTTTGAAATAGTGTTTTTGTACGATTCCGGAATTGTACAACTCTTACAATTCCGTAAATAACAAATAGTTAATAGCTTTTTCTATAGAGGCCTATGTGTTATGCATTAGGCTGTCTATTTTTGTGCTTTCTTTCTGCAGAAAAAGCTGCATGAATATATGAACACAATACATAAGATATCTTTTATTTTTTCAGGTACTGTGGCACTTCTGTTTGTGGCGCATAAATTTTATTTTAAGAAACTAAAAAAGCGCACCATTTCAAAGAGCAAAATGTATCTTATCAATAGTGCCGAATCATCTCTTCTATGCGAGAATAGTGAGAGTACTTATTTGATAGATAAAATCCTACGCTGCTTTGAGCAAGATAAAGTATATATAAACCCCAGACTAAAAATAGCAGATTTAGCCAAGTCTATAGGAACTAACCGCAATTATCTTTCGAGAGCGATAAACGGCTATTTTATGCTTAATTTCAATCAGTTGTGTAATTATTTCAGAGTGCGTGAGGCGTGTAGAATTTACATAGAAGATGGTTTTGTGCCCAGAGAGGAGTGGATGCACCGTTCCGGCTTTATATCCTCTTCTTCTTTTTCCAGCAGTTTCTCGCTATTTACAGGACGCTCTCCTGCGCGATGGCAGAGGGAGGTTCAGTTGAGATTGCAGAAGAACGAAAAAATATCTATAGAAGAATATGTGGGTGAATTAAAAGATATGATAAAAAAGTGATATGAAGAATTTAATCAGAAAACTTCTAAGCCACTGTTATGCAGATGGTAAAAATGGAACTGCCGAACCCCTTCCTCCAATCGATGAGCGGGATACGGCAGCGCATATTATGATGTATTATCCCGAGTGCAGTTTTACCTATTCTAAAATTCAGACTCTGAAAGAAGTGGGGCAACGGTTGGATAAGTATATACATAAGGAGCGTCTGTATTTAGACCCGTGTATGAATCTTACTAAAATGGCTATGATAGTTGGCAGCAATCGTACATATCTCTCCAATATCATGGCATCCAGAAACGGTTTTAGAAACTATATGAACGAGCTCAGACTTAAATATATAGCAGAGCGGATAGAAGACAGTGGAGCATCTGGAGCAAAGAAATATCTCAGAGAACCTAAAGAAAAATTAACCTCAGACGATATAATATCAATAGTCCTTTCCAGTGGCTTTGCCGATATGCGTACATTCAGAAGAGCCCTGTCTTTATCTGTTGGCAAATGGGCGGATGTTATCAGAGAAAAAATCTATTAACCTTGCTAAGAACCTGTGGCAGAGCAAATACTACCACTCTATCGTACGGATGAACAATGGTGTTTTCTCCGGCAATAATACTTTCTTCTCCGCGGATAATTCCTCCAACAATGGCTTCTTTGGGGAATCTGAGATCTTTAAGAGGAGCTTTGGTGATAGCACTTTCCGGATTGGCTATAAACTCCAGAACTTCTGCATCCGAGCCATTGAGGCATTTTATTGAGCGCACTTTGTTGCTTAGGGTAAACCTGAATATACGCCCGGCAGTTACCAATTTTTTATTGATAACGGCATCTACCCCCATATCTTCTGCCAACTTAATATATTCTATGTTTTCTACTTCTGCTATTACCTTTGGTACGCCCATGTTTTTTACCGCTACGCAGGAAAGTATGTTTGTTTCGCTGGATGAGGTAATTGCCACGAAGGCATCGTAGCCAGCCGCATCTTCTTCTACAAGAAGATCTGTATTTCTTCCATCTCCGTTAATCACAACAATATCAGGTAGGGCTTCTGCCAGATATTCGCATCTTTCTTTACGGCTTTCTATAATTTTTATGTGGTCTATCTTACCTTGCATTTTTCTGGCGAGCATTTCAGCTATTCTTCCTCCTCCTATAATCATGAGACTTTTAACCTCTATCTCATACTTTCCGGAATAGCTCATAAGTTCGGCAAAACCCTCTTTTTTACACACCATAAAAACGAGGTCGCCCTGCAGGAATTTTGTATCTGCATCCGGAATAATGGTGATATTTCCTCTGGCTATAGCAACCGGCTTAAAAGGTTTTGTTTCTGTATTGCCGTTTGTTAGAATATTTAAGGTTTTGTTTATGAGCGGTGCACCATCGTCCAAGCGGAAAACCATCATCTGAAGCTTTCCTCTTGCAAAATCCATAAACTCAGAAGTGCCGGTTTCTTTTAGCAGATCTATTATTTCATAGGCCGCCATTTTTTCCGGATAGAAGAGTAGGTCCAAGCCAAGCTCGGTGAATATGAGCTTATTATCGTGCTCCATATATTCATCGTTGTTTATTCTTGCTGTAACTTTTTTTGCACCTAACTTCTTAGCCAAAAGGGCGGATATAATGTTGGTGTTTTGGGTTTGGGCAGGCCCCACGGCTATGAATAGGTCTGCTTTTTCCACTCCGGCCTGTTTGAGCACAGGAATAGCAGTAGGATCGCCATGAACCGTAACAACATCTGCAAGTTCCGATAACTTGTCTAACTTTTCTTCATCGTTTTCAATGATTGTCAGATCATTGGCATCTCTGCTGAGCATTTTTGCCAAATGGCTTCCAACTTCTCCTGCTCCTGCTATAACTATCTTCATTGTTTCTGGTTGTTATAAGCCTTAAACATAAAATATTTTCTCCCGAAGTTACTCAAATAATGATATCTTTGCAACCGAGAGGTAATTTATTTGTTCGAGGTGAAGAAATTTTACGATATAGCAGGGCACTTGATTGGTCTTGAAGTGCAAGACGACTCTTCTTTAGAGGGGCTGAAAAATCTTGCACCTTTTGAGGCGCAGGAAGGGGATACTGTTTTTAATCTCAGACAAGTAGAACACCTTGCCGAAAAAGAAGGAACCACTTTGTTAGTTTCTGAAGAAGAGGGACTTCCTACGCTAACTGTAGGAAAAACACGGGGCGGTAAGTGGTATTTTACATTTGCACCTTTTAAAGGCAAGCCGGTATCTTGCATAGCTACATCCAATGAAGATATTTCCGATGCGGAGTTTATGGTGCTCAATAAAAAGTACGAACCGTTTTCCATTAACAACATAATGATGTTGTTGTATGCCCTAAAAACCGCCGCAATGAATACGCTGCTAATTCACGCTTCGGTTGTTGTAAAAGCCGGAAGAGGGGTTGTTTTCTTAGGCAAGAGCGGTACAGGTAAAAGCACACATAGCAGGCTATGGATAAATAATATACCAAACACAGAATTACTCAACGACGACAATCCTATTATAAGGGTTTTGGAGGATGGTACGGTTTGGGTTTATGGTAGCCCTTGGAGTGGAAAAACCCACTGCTACAAGCAGGCAAAAGCAGAGGTTGCCGGCATTGTAAGGCTCTATCAGGCTCCATTTAATAAGATTAAAAAGCTTTCAATATTAGAAAGTTATACGAGCGTATATGCTGCAATTTCTGCATATCGCGGAGATAAGCAGATGGCAGATGGAGTGCATAAGACCTTAGAAAAGCTTATTGAGTCAACCTCTTGTTTTGCCCTTGAATGTCTTCCGGATAGCGATGCGGCAAGGCTTTGTTTTGAAACAGTATATGGATAAGGCGGTTATATCAGACGAGGTGATATTTGCGGATATAAGCAAATTCTTGGGAGAAGGTAAAGAGGTGCGCCTCAACCCCAAAGGGAATAGCATGCTGCCTTTTATACGACCTGGGAAAGACAGCATCATACTTGCAAAAAGAGAAGATGTTTTTGTTGGCGATATTGTGTTTGCAAATGTGGAAGACAAATATGTGGTGCACCGTGTAATAGAGGTAAACAAAGATGCTGTGGTGCTTATGGGCGATGGAAATTTGAAGGCAGTAGAAAAGTGTACAAAGGCAGATATTCTTGGTACCGTAAGAACAATTATCCGCAGTGGCACTAAGCATAAAACTCCGGGTAAGGCTGTGGTATGGAGAAAGTTAAAGCCAGTAAGGCGCTATTTGCTTGCACTTTACAAAATAAAACGCAGGTTAGGTATTTAACACAAACAAAATATGAAGAGTATAGGTTTCTGTGTAAGGTCTGCAATTAAACTGAGTCGCTCAGCCAGGTGGAGAATACTCGTGAGCTTTTTAGTGGGCTTGGTTCAGATAGTGGCCTCTCTTTCTTTTGTGTGGACAAGTAAAACCCTTATAGATATAGCTACCGAAAACAATACGGCCCCTATAATGACATTTGTGTGGCTGATGCTTGCAATAATGATGATTCAGATATTGCTGAGGCTTTTTACTACATGGTGGGAGAAGATGAATGTATTAAAAACTCAGAATACCTTGCGGCATTATCATTTTGATCATATCCTTAATTCGTTGTGGAAAGGGAAGGAAGATTTTCACAGCGCCGATATGGTTAACCGTTTGGAAGAAGATATAAGGCTTGTTGCTGAATTTTTGTGTGTTAGAGTACCAGGTATTATTATAACAATATGTCAGTTGATTGCGGCTATGGTATATGCCATTATTATTGCTCCGGGGCTTGTTTGGATGGTAATGGTTATGATGCTGGTGGCTATTATCGGTGCCAAAATGTATTTCAAAAGATTGCGTTCTCTTACAAAAACTATCAGAGGAAAAGATAGTCAGGTACAGCAGGTGTTTCAGGATAATTTGCGTTTGAGAGACTTGGTACTTATGCTTTTTGGGCCATCTAAAGTGATGGACAGGCTCGATTATATACAGGATGATATAGAAAACCTTACACGCAAAAGATTGAAATATAGTCTGATATCCAAAGGGTTTATGGCGTTCGGCTTTATGGGAGGCTATGCGGCAACCTTCTTTTGGGGAGTATTTGGTATATATTCCGGCAGCGTGACTTATGGTATGATGACCGCTATGTTGCAATTAGTAGGGCAGGTTCAGCGTCCTATTTCGGAAGTAGCGAACTCCATAGCGACATTTATTCATGCATTTATCTCCATAGAACGGTTATCGGAACTCACAGATTTGCAGAGAGAAGAAATAGGGGAGAGTGTACTATTTGACGGAGCCCCCCAGATAGAACTTTCAAATGTCAGTTTCTCTTATCCCGATACAAAAGAACTCATACTCAATAACTTTTCTTTCACCTTTGCATCGGGCAGCATGACAGCAGTAATGGGGCTTACAGGCGCAGGCAAGAGCACTCTGCTTAGAATAATAATGGGTTTGCTCCGACCTAACGAGGGAAGCGCACAAATAAGTGGCAATGTTGGTGATAAATTAAGAACAGAAACAATTTCGGCATCTACAAGAGAGAATTTTACTTATGTACCACAGGGCAATACTCTACTTTCCGGCACTATAAGAGAAAATCTGTTACTTGTTAATCCTCAGGCCAATGATGCAGAAATAGATAAAGTTTTAAGAGTGTCTCAGGCAGACTTTGTCTATAATCTTCCTAAAGGTTTAGATACCATGTGCGGAGAAGATGGAAGCGGTTTGTCTGAGGGGCAATGTCAGAGACTTGCCATAGCCCGTGCGTTACTAAAGAAAGGGGGCGTACTATTGCTCGATGAAGCAACATCCGCCCTCGATTCTCATACAGAACATAATCTGCTACAAGCCTTATGCAACAACTATCGTGGAGAAAAAACAATTGTTTTCATATCTCATCGCGATGCTGTGGCGGCTTCTGCAGACAATGTGCTACGCTTATTTTCTGGTAAAGATGGTGTATAGCCCGTCTTCGGAAACTTTCGGGCGTTCGTTTTCCTTATCGTAATCGGAGTCTTCTGCCTTTAGGCAAAACTCATCGCATCCGATATTTACCAAGGCCTTTATAATTTTTTCTGCACGGTCTTCGCAGAACGCATCTTCCAGATTATTTGTCTTAGAACCAAGATACAACACTTGTATAATTAGTCTGGCTTTTGGGTTGCTTTGCATAAAGTTGGCAATCTTTTGCAGTTCGGCCAAGCTTTCGAGTCCTATCTCGGTGGTGCCGGTAGCAAAGAAAATGTTTTTTGTTACATATTTGCCGTTTACCTCGGAGAGGAGAGAAAGTTTATTGCCGGGCCTCTTTGTGCCGCACTCCTCGCAGAATTTGCCGGAGTTTTTAGTGTGTCCGCAATCCGGATTAGGACAATCCCAAGTAGCGGGAACTTTTTCTTCTGCTTCTGATTCTGCATTCTCATCACCTTCGTCGTCCTCGTCCTCACCCTTGTTTTTGTCTTTTTTGTTTTTCTTGTCTTTTTTCTTTTTTCCGGTAATAAGACCATCCACAGCATCGAAAACCTTTCCTAATGCCTTATCTACAGTTTGTTCTGTTTTCTGTTGGGTTTTGTCTTGTACAGATTTGCCAAGTTTTTTCAGATATCCCTGGGCATTCAACCCAGTTATAGCCACCAATAGGATAACAAGCAATAAAATAATTTTTTTCATAGTAGTTTGGGAGTATTGGGTTTATATCAAATGGTGTTTCTTTGCCAAATATAGTAAAATACTTTTTTTATGCAAAAACAAGCATCTTCAGTTACTCCGTCAACCAACTGAGTGGATAGTTTAGCAATCATATACCCCGTGGAGTCGGCTTTGGATTTTGGAAAGTGGAAATTTTTCCCAAAATTGCATTGGAAAAGTGGAAAAATCTGATGATTACCTCGATTATTATAATTCTTACCGTTATCGTAAGCCTCTTTTGCTTTTATGGTGGAGGATTTAATGCTCTGAAATTTAATGCCTACCAGATATGGCATAGCAAGCAGTGGTACAGAATGTTATCCTATGGCTTTGTTCATGGAAGCTGGTGGCATCTGTTCTTCAACATGTTTACCTTGCACTTCTTTGGCAGAGTGGTGGAACAATATTTTGTGGCGTTTTTCGGAAATACTATAGGTATTATCCTTTATATAGTTCTATATATTACAGCCATTGTAATATCCACCCTCGGCGATCTTATCAAGTATAGAAACCATTACAACTACAATGCTGTAGGAGCATCGGGTGCAGTTTCGGCTATCCTTTTTGCATCTATTCTTTTTGAACCTCAGATGGGCATTTACATCTATCTGATTCCCATTCCTATACCGGGATATATATTCGCTCCGCTGTACCTTCTTTACTGCTGGTATATGGCCAAGCGGAATGCCGACAATATCGGTCATTCTGCTCACTTCTGGGGGGCCGTTTACGGCTTGTTGTTTCCTTTGATCTGCAATCCTGCCTTCTTCAGTTATTTCATCAGCCAACTGCGAGGATAACTCAGCTACCGCCGCATAATACCGTGAAGCAGGGTCTTTGTTTGAGAAATGTCGCTTTAGTTTAACTACTCAAAAATGGCCTAAAAAAGCTTGATTTTTGTGATAGTTTAATATCTGAAAACGATACGGCAGGACCCAAAAGCCCTGCCGTTCAACTTGTTTAATCAACTGTATTTCAGTCGGTTAATTGACTAATACTCGTCCTCGTTAAAAACTTTATTTCAGACACTTTTGTGCTGATTACCAATTATTTGCACTTTTTTTTAACTATTTTTAGCCAAACAAACCGTGCGGTCTGAGACTATTAGAGGCGATTCGTAGACGTAGTGGACAAACAAAAAATTTTATGAATAAGGCATAACATATTGGCTGAAGTTCAATTCTATTGTTCTTTCACCTTACCAATTGCATGCAACGTCGCATTCGTGTAGAATGTATCCAAGTCTTTCATGTACGGCTTCATCCTTATCTGTCTGCCCGTTCATATAGAGCCTAACATCGCAATCCTAACGATAACTGAAACTGCGATAGCCGTCTTGAATATAACCGAGTACTGCCTTAACATCTTATCGTCCTTAGTAAAGCAGGCCAAAAAGCCAAAGCGGAATCTTCTTTCCGTGACCTATATCGATGCCATCGCTAACAA
>ONYJ01000170.1 GCA_900322025.1 uncultured Bacteroidales bacterium
ATTAAAACCAACCGGCGACCCTGAAAAAGACGCCAAAGCTTTAGTAGAATATCAGATTAAAGCCACCAAAGATGCGTCAGATGCCCTTATGAGCCTAAAACTTGGCAAGGCCAGCAAAATTGGCGAGGAAATGAAAAAGGTGGGAGAAGCTTTTACAAAATACTACGAGAAAAAACCTGAGCTTAAAGCTAAATTTGATGCTGCTGTAGCAAATTTAAATTCAGAATTCGCAAATGGAATCAATGAAATTGGCGAAGGAATAGCAGACCAGCTTGGCGGCTTATTCGGCGAAGAAAGCTCCGAAACAGAAACTACCGAATAATATCTGCAAAGCAGAAAAAAGTGTCGTGTAAATACATACACAACACACACATAAAATAGCGCACAACAAAACCATTGACCGGTAAATGTTGTGCGCCATTATTTTATTGAGGCAAATTGTATAAAACTAATTTTGTCTAACTCTCGAGAATTTGTTATGAGAATCGCCTTAGAGAAAGTGAGATTAGTAATTGAATGTACTATTCCCCTCTCGGTCTAAATAGCCGCACTTGCCATCTTTTTTTACAGGCACAAGCCCATCGGAGAATCTCTCATAACAGGTATATTCACAAGGAATTACAAGCTTGCCTGTGGTGTCTATAAAACCATAGCCCTGGCCATCCCACACTTTTGCTCTTCCATCAAAGAAAGGCTCCACATCTCTATAACACCCATCAGGTAAAGTAATTACTATTTCACCTTTCTTGTTGATAAAGCCGAAAGGAATACCGCCGGCAGTCTTGCGAATCAAAGCTAAACCCTCATTAAAGTTGCCACCATTGTACTGTTCTTCTAAGGTAATAACCATATCGCCGCTTTTATCTATATAGCCATAACGCTTCGTTTCGCGGTCATACACCGCTGCAAGTCCTTCACAGAAAGGAGAATCGTAATTATAGAGTTTAGGAGTTATCTGCTTGCCTGTCTTGTCTATATAGCCAAAGAGTTCGCGTGAAGCGTCAACTACTACAGCGGCCACTCCATCGTGGAACCCCTCTGGATTGCGCTCTGGAGGCGAAGTATATTTATAAGGAATTACAAGCTTGCCTGTAGTATCTATAAAGCCCCACAGCCCATCTTTCCACACCAAAGCCATACCGTCTGAAAAATCATCAGCCCAGTCCCACTCTTGGCCGCCAAAAAGAGGCTGTCCTGTTTTATCCATATAAAAATGATTACCACCCTTAGGAACACAAGCTATCCCATCAAAGAAACGGGCGCTTCCACAATCTATCATGCTAAAGAGTAGCTTGCCATCAAGGTCGAAATAAAAATGCTCATCGTGATTTTTGTGGCAGCAGATAATACCCTCCGAGTATTTGAATACAGAATAGCTATACTCAAACGGAATTATAATATTCCCCATCTTATCTATCACCCCCAACTTACCATCCTTATTGATAACCGAGGCACGCCCCTGACTAAAGCCCATTACGGTTTCGGCTCCCTCTATTACCTTTGCAATGGCTTCAAGGTCACACTCTTTCTGCGGAACTGCCTTAATACCGGTCTGCTCTATAGCAGTGCTATCTTTATCGGTATTGGCACCGGCTACTTTAGAGATGTTAGTGTTATTCTTGCAGGACCCCACCATAAAAAGGCATCCCGCCATCAAAAAAATAAATGAAATCTTCTTCATAGCTAATCATTTTTTCTATTCTCAGCACTCTTTATAAGGTTTAATGCAATATCCTCATCTATAGTGATTGTTATGCTACTGTTGTCTTCTACAGGCTTGTACCAGAATTTAGACGAGAAATATTTTTGTAAATCCGGCGATGTAAAATTATACCCCTTGCGGGCAAGTATTTCATTGCGCATAAGGCGCAAATCTTTTTTGCTGTAATTATAGAGCATTGTAAGATTGATAATCTGATGGGCGGTAAAAGGCCATCTGCCCTCCCCCTTATCTATATGCATCAGAGTAGCGTATAGGCTACCCTTGCTATAAACATCAGATTCTTGGTCATATACAGCGTTATGTAGTTCCAAACCCTCAGTTGTAAAGGAGAAGAAGTATGCCTTATTGGCAACTTTTATAACATTTACAGGAGTATCATACTCCTCCCCAAAAGTGAATTTTGTCATCTGTGGCACATCGCTGCCCAATAAGCACTTGCTGTAGTCGAATATATACTTCTCACCATTTTTGTCAACATACTCTCCGTTGAGCTGACTCTGCATATCGCGGCATATCTGTTCATACAGGTCCACATCCTCAAAAGGAAAAAGCAAATCTGCTGC
>ONYJ01000195.1 GCA_900322025.1 uncultured Bacteroidales bacterium
ATCTTTAATTGGTTATCTGTATTTTGAAGAACTTCCTGAAGTTCCCGGAGATTATGATATAACGGTAGAGATAACCGATGAGAGCGGGCAGGTTTATACTTCTGATCTGACAATGAGGTTCGATTTCTGACAAGCTACTGGAAAAATAAAAGCACCCAAAGTAGTTTGTGCGGGAAGTATAGTACACAATAACAGGGCTAACGCATTAAATTTTACATTATTAGCCAGCCGATAAATATGAAGTACTACTTTTGGTGGATTTTTGCCCAGAATTATCCGTGTGGGTTAAATAAACGCTCTCTTACTTAGATTTTATTATATTTGTTGCTTGGTACTACACTAACTTATGGAGTGGTATTTGATTTGTTTAAGCCGATTTAGACTATAACCATTATGAAAAACATAGCCATATTTGGGGCAGGCGGATTTGGGAGAGAGGTAGCATGCCTTATAAACATAATCAATAAAAAAGAGCCGGAGTGGAGATTAGTGGGTTTTTTTGATGATAATCCAAATCTAAAAGGCCGGATGATTTCTCATTTTGCACCATGCTTGGGAGGGATGGATGACTTGAATGCATATACTTCTGAATTAGCGCTTGTTATACCGATAGGAAATTCTGCTGCAATACGCTCTATTGTAGGCAGAATAAACAATCCTAATGTTTATTATCCTAATCTGATACATCCCGATATAATATTTTCGGATCCGGAAACATTTCGTATAGGCAAGGGTAATATCTTACAAATAGGCTGTAATTTTTCTACCAATATTTCTATTGGAGATTTTAATATTCTTAACGGCGAGATAGCCTTGGGACACGACGATACAATAGGCTCGTTTAATGTATTTATGCCGGATGTGCGAGTGAGCGGCACGGTTAAGATTGGCGATAATAATTTTTTTGGCGTGGGGAGCATAATTCTCCAGACCTTAGAGATAGGAAACAATGTACGCTTGGGGGCCGGCAGCGTACTTATGAAGAACCCCAAAGATGGTAAACTTTACGTGGGCCTCCCTGCAAAAAAAGTGGAAATTTAGTTCATTGATTTATATATGAAAACATTGGAAGATTTTATAGCATTGGTAGCAGAGCAGTTCGACAATGCTGAAAATATTGAAGCCTCTACTGAGTTTCGCAATTTAGACGAGTATTCTTCTTTAACCGCCTTGTCTTTGATAGCTATGATAGATGAGGAGTTTGAGGTTACGATTAAAGGCGACGACCTAAAGAAGGCGGCAACGGTGGAGGAACTGTATAACGTGGTTAAGAGCAGAATACAATAGTATGGAAAACCCTTTCAGTTTGGCAGGTAAAACAATTCTGGTTTCCGGTGCCTCTTCGGGCATAGGAAGGCAGGCCGCCATAGAGGCCTCTAAGCTTGGAGCTAAGATTGTGCTTACGGCTCGCAACAGGCAGAATCTGGAAGAAACTCTGTCTATGCTTTATGGAGGCGGACATTCTATTATAGTGGCAGATATGTCTGTTTCTGAGCAGCTTGAATACCTTGCTGCAGAAGTGCCTCAATTAGATGGTTTTTCCTGTAATGCGGGTATTCCGGCATCGCAGTTAGTGAACTTTTACAAAGAAGAAACAATAGAGCAGGTCTTTAAAGTGAATACATTTTCTGCAATGATGTTAATCAAACATTTGTTAAAGAAAAAGAAGCTCAATAAGGGAGCATCTGTGGTTTTAACATCTTCTGCCGGAAATGTTTTTTGTGCAGCATTGGCCAATGGTATCTATGGGGCATCAAAATGTGCATTAGATGGTTTTATGCGCACTGCTGCCTTAGAATTGGCACCGCGGGGGATACGTTGTAACAGCGTAAATCCGTCTGTTGTTATAACTGAGTTTCAAAAAAAATCGGGGATAACACCGGAGCAGTATGAGCGTGAGTTAAAGAATTATCCTTTAGGGAGGTATGGTACGCCCCAAGATGTGGCTTGGGGTATTTGTTATTTACTTTCAGATGCCTCCTCATTCATAACCGGAACTGCATTAAAAATAGACGGAGGTTCAACCCTTTAGAATAGTATCAGGTAATGGCATTTTTATCTTTTGAAAATATAAAAATTCGCGGCATATCTGCTGCAGTACCAAAGAACATAAAGAAAACCGCTTCGTTGCCGTTTTTTGCACCCGGAGAGGGCGAAAGGGTGGCAGAGCTTACTCAGGTAAAGCAATCTCGTGTTGTATCGGAGGGTGTGTGCGCTTCAGATTTGTGCCGGAGGGCAGCAGAAAAGCTTCTTGCAGACTTAAATTGGGATAAATCAGAAATAGACGCTCTTTACTTTGTAGGTCAGGCAAGAGACTATATAGCACCGCAGACAGCTTCTCTGCTACAGAGTCGTTTGGGTTTGGCAGAGGAGTGTATAGTATTGGATTTGCCTATGGCATGTCAGGGCTATGTATATGGTTTGTCTGTAGTAGGGTCCATGATGTCTCATGGTACAATAAAAAAGGCTCTTATGCTGGTGGGAGAAACCAATTCCACCTTTGTATCTCATTACGATAAAACAGCTTGGCCACTGCATGGAGATGCAGGAACTGCTACAGCCTTAGAATATGTAGAGGGTGCGGCTCCCATGCAGTTCCATTTTGCAGGCGATGGCTCTACATACAAGTATGTTTATATTCCGGCAGGAGGAGCGCGTATGCCAATTACAGCCAAAGAGTTGGAATACGTAGAACCTACTCCCGGGCAGAAATACAACATGACAAACTGTATAATGGAGGGCATGAATGTTTTTTCTCTTGCCATATCCAAACCGCCTATGTCTGTTAAGAAACTCGCAGAGCGCTATGGAATAGAGATAGACAAAATAGATTACCTGCTTTTGCATCAGGCAAATAACATGATAGATGAAAAGATTGTGAAGAAGCTGAAATTCGATCCTTCACGAGTGCCTATGAGCCTTAAAAGCTACGGAAATACGGCGGCTTGTTCCATTCCTCTGAATATAGTATCTGAGATAAGAGCAGATATAACAGGCAAATGCGTAGATACCATAATGTGTGCAATAGGCTCCGGCTTTGCATGGGGTAGTGCGCATATAGAATTAGACAACATAGTTTGTCCTGAGGTTATAGAATACTGAAAATACTTTTGATATGAATACAAAAGAGTGGCTAATAGATTGGTTTGCAAAGCATTCTACTATGAATGCAGAAGAATTGCAGAAAAATGCAACTGTAAACTATATGGAGGCCGGATTCATAGATTCATTTTCTTTTGTCATGCTTTTGTCAGACATAGACGACGAGTATGACATATTGTTTAATAACGAAGATTTCCTGAATCCTCTATTTACCAATATAGAAGGTTTGGCTAAACTTATCGATGAGAGAAAAGTGCAATAGAATATGCATGAAACTGTAATAGAACGGCTTGAGAGTTGGGACTTTACCAAAGAATTTGTAGTGGATGTGCTTGGCGGAGGAACTTCTTATTCCTATGAAAGCTTCTTTGGCAGGTGTTTGCTTCTTTCCGAGAACTTTTCTTCCTACGGTAAAGACAGAACTCATCTTGCATTGGTAATGGAAAACAGTGTAGAACTCCTCGCTTGTTACTTTGGGGCTTTAATGTGCGGCAAGGTGGCTTCTGCCATAGATCCGCTCAAAGGTGAGGAGGAAATCTGCAAAATATTGGAGGGAATAAACGATCCGATAGTCATTACAGACGAAATAGGGTCTAAAAAACTTAATTCGTTTGATATGAAGATGGAACCGGGATATTTTCTTTCACTCGAACCTTTGGCTAAGGCTAAGGAAAACACTATACAGTTATTCGCCAACCGAAATTTTGACGATGATTACTTGCTCACCTTTACATCCGGAACATCCGGAAATACCAAAGGGGTAAGACATACTCTGAATAACCTATTTAAGACGGCAGAGGCATTTAATGCCATGTTTGATTTAGGGGCGGACAGTAGGTTTGCACACCTGATGCCCATGACATATATGGCCGGCATACTTAATTCTATATTTCAGCCTTTTGTATGTGGTGCCTCTATAGTTGTGTTAGGGCGTTTTTCTCCTATACGGGCATTCTCGTTTTGGCAGCTTACAGCTCAATATAAAATAAACACATTCTGGCTCTCGCCGAGTATGCTGACCATAATACTGAAGGTAGGTAATCATAAGGTAGGACAGGAGTATTGTGCAGCCCATCAATTGCATTTATTTATAGGTACAGCTCCGCTGCATCTAACTACAAGGCAGGAGTTTGAAAAGATGTATTCTGCTAAGTTATATGCGAGCTACGGATTGAGCGAAACCCTTTATCTGTCAGTAGAAACTCCGGAAACATTGCTACTTGGCGGAGGTAATGTAGGTAAACTGCTGAAAGGAGTGCAGTACAAGTTTGGAGCAGACGGCGAATTTTTGGTAGATGTACCATGGATGTTTCTTGGCTATACTAACGAGCATACGCCAGATTATTTTGCCGATAATTACTATAAAACCGGCGATTTGGCAAAGATAGAAGACGGGATATTGTCTATAGTGGGGCGCTCTAAGGATTTGATTATAAAGGGAAGTATGAATATCAGCCCGGCTTTGATAGAAGGTGTGGTTGCTTCCGTTGCGGGGGTGGAGGAATGTTCTGTGTTCAGTGTTTTGAGTAAGCAGAAAGAAGAGCTGATAGTATTGGGTTATGCTTCTGCAGAAAATGCAGCAGAGGTAGAGAAGCTGGTTTCGGCTACCGTAGCACAGAAACTTGGCAAGAACTATCTCATAGATCTTTTTTATAAAGTGCCGGCTATTCCAAAGAATATCAACGGGAAAAACGATAAAAAGGCTCTGAAAGAGAGTTATTTAAAATCCGGATTTAACAATGTTGGTTAAATTTGATCATCTTACTTATGTAGTAAATCGTCTGAATCTCAAGGCAACTGTTGAAAAATTCGAGAGGCAGGGATATAAATTGGCCATGAAAGAAGACCATGTGCCAAATCTTCCATCAAAGATGAGTTTTTTACAGTACAAAGATTCAGACCACGCCCTATACTTTATGGCACCGCCGCAAGAAGGTGGTCTGCCTGTAGAGGTTATAGCGTATCAGAATACATCTTCAAATGTATCGGCAATAGAATATAACCTTAAAGAGAACTGCCTTACATTCAATACACCCAAGCCGGAATCGTTGAAAAAGATGTTGCTTTCAATAGGGTGTGCAGATCTTTCTTCGCACAAGGTTTCTTTTAATGGAGTGCTGGACCCTGCCACCTATTTGATAAACTTGCAAGAGAAAGAACAGGTGTCTTATTATTTGGATAATGAAGGGTTTTGCTGCCCAACCATTTTTGTACGCCCTGCTTCAAAGACCATTGCTCAACTTACTGATGCTGCCTTTAGGGTAACTCAACCGGAGGAATTTTGCATACAAGATAAGGCTATGTACGTTATATTTGCGATTGGAGAGGAGGGGGAAATTCTGGAAATTGTTTCAAACAAGATTTAATATGAAGATAATAGATCTCAGCTATGTTATAGAGAATGGTATGCCTACCTGTGGAACTCCTTGGCATGTGAATGTAGGCATCTCTCATTTAGGCAAGTTAGAAGAAGTGGGCAGAAACACTCATGCCATTACTCTGGGCAGCCATACCGGAACCCATATGGATGCCCCGTTCCATTTTATAAATGGTGCCAGAACAATAGAGAAAACTCCATTGGATATTGTTTGTGGAGAAATCAGTGTGGTAGATTTCACTCACATTAAAGCCGGCCAAGTTGTAAGTCTTGAAGATATTAAGAAAATCTCTGTTGCTCCGCGAATGCTCTTTAGATTTGATTGGTTCAAAAACTGGAAGACTCCTGCATACTATAGTAGTTTTCCGTATTTTGACGAGGAGGCTGTAGAGTATCTGATAGAAAAAGGTATAAAACTGATGGCTATGGATACACCGTCGCCGGATTATGGTGGCAATATAACCTCAAAGGAAGATTCGCCCAATCATAAGAAATTGCTCAAGGCAGATGTTATCATAGTAGAATATCTTACAGATACAGATAAAATAGATTTAACCAAAAAGCACACTATAATAGCCCTTCCGCTCAAGATACAAGGTAGCGATGGCTCTCCTGCAAGAGTTATTTTAATGGAAGAATAAATAAGTGATATGAAGACTCAGATAATGGACGTTACTCTCAGAGATGGTAGCTATGCAATTAACTATCAGTTTTCTGAACACGATACAAGGCGCATAGGCGTTGCTTTAGAGGATGCCGGAGTACCTTTTGTAGAAATAGGGCACGGTATGGGACTCAATGCCAGTTCGTACAAACACGGGCTTGCATTGTGTACAGACGAAGAGTACCTTGCTGCCGCCATGCAGTCATACAAAAAATGCTCTTATGGTATGTTTTGTATTCCGGGGGTAGCTCGGGTGGAAGACCTTGCATTACTTAAAAAATACGGAGCTACTTTTGTGCGTGTAGGGTGTAACATAGATAAGATAAAAGAGTCTGAACCCTTTGTCAGAAGGGCCAAGGAGTTGGGCTTGATGGTAGCAGCCAATTACATGAAATCATATACGGCTACGGAAACTGAATTTGAGGCTTGTGTAAAGTTATCTGTGAGTTATGGAGCAGACTACATTTATGTGGTGGATTCTGCCGGCTGTATGCTTCCTGAAGACCTGAAAAAATATTTTGATGTTATTAGAAGAAATGGAGTTAAGGCAGGCTTTCACGGGCATAACAATCTTGGTTTAGCTAATTCTAATAGCCTTTATGCCATAGACTTAGGCTTTGATATTATAGATACATCCCTGCAAGGTTTGGGAAGGAGTGCCGGCAATGCTTCTACAGAATTGCTTGTTGCACTTATGGACTTAAAGTACGGTTTTAAGGAATACGACAATCGTCGCTTAATACAGTTTAGCGATGAATATGTCAGACCTTTGGTAAAAAATGTAGGGTTGTATGGTCTTGATATTTATTGCGGTATAGCTGGTTTTCACAGCAGCTACATGAAGTATATACATAAATATGCTTCTAAATACAGTGTAAATCCATACACTCTTATAGTGGAGTACTGCAAGTACGACAAAATAAATATGGACGAGAAAAAGCTCGAGGCCATAGCTAAAGAGTTGCCTAAAGAAGATATCAATATCTCCAAATATGGCTTTACCAGATATATCGGCGATGAACAGAACAGTTCTTTGTAGGCTTATATACCTATAGCGAGCAAGAAGCCGGGTGTGAGAGCCTCATGATAACGGAAAGGCTCTTTTCGGTTTTCAGAAAATAGATTCTTGTGTATGAGTGGTAAGAAGCTCAAGTGCCTTTAGGCCCACAATGGAGTTGCCTTTATCGTTAAGCCTCGGACTCCATACTGCAACAGAGTATCGCAGAGGATAAACGGCTGCTATGCCACCGCCAACTCCGCTTTTACCCGGCAAGCCAACCAAGTAGGAAAAATCTCCGGATTCGTCGTAAAAACCACATGTTTGCATAAGGGCATTCATTCTTTTTATCTGCGAGGTAGTTAGGCAGACTCCTCCATAATTGAAAACTTTTTTATGGTTGGCAAAAGGCAGGAATGCTTTAGAAAGTTCGCAGCAACTCATTTCTATACTGCAAGTAAGAAAATAAAACATGAGAACTTCCTCTATTTCATTCTGTACATTGCCATAGTACTTTAGTATATTGGCTATTGCTGCATTCAGATAACCGCAGCTTCGTTCTGAATTTGCAATTTCTGTATTATATACTATGGTGTTGCAGCCGCATATAGAGCGTATGAAGGATAAGTAGCCGGTCTTATAATCTTCTCCGCGAGCTTTGAAATGCGAAATGAGCATATCGCACATAACTATGGCACCGGAATTTATGAATGGATTGCGGGGTTTGCCTTTTTCTATTTCCAACTGAATTAAGGAGTTGAATGCTGTGCCAGAGGGCTCTTTTCCCATTCGTTCCCAAACCAGATCTCCTTTAATACTCAAGCACATAGCCAAAGTAAAGACCTTTGAAATACTTTGTATGGAAAATCGTTCATCGGCAGAGCCTGATGCAAATATGTTTCCTTCCAATGTGGTGAGGCAGATGCCAATTTGATCTGCATTTACTTTTGCTAAGGCTGGAATGTAGTCGGCTTGCTTGCCATCTTTTAAAGATGGTTTAACCCTAAGCATAATGTCTTCTATAATTTGCTGATAATCCATAAAATATCTATATCTCGGCAATAAAATTAAAATCGCTAACAGATTGTTTTATAATCGGTTAGCGAGTGTTTTTGTGATTCGGTTGGGATTCGAACCCAAGACCCACAGCTTAGAAGGCTGTTGCTCTATCCAGCTGAGCTACCGAACCAGTCCTTTTTTTCCGCTTTGCGGTTTGGGATGCAAATGTAACAAATTTTCTTAATCTTTGTCGGGTTATCACAAATAATTAGTTACCCATTTTCATTTGCCCTATGATTTTTTCTCTCTATTAGCCCAAGTTTCGAGCACTACAACTATTGCAATGCCTATTATGGCCATTATAACAGCGGTTCCAATCTGTGGGCTGGAATTATTTAAATCCGCATATCTTGCCGGTAGTATAGGGCGGGTAACAGCCTTATCGCCTATGCTTTGCAGAACTTGTTGCCAAGGCCATATCTTTACAAGCGAACCTGCCATAAAGCCGGTAAGCAGGGCTATGGTTTGATTGTACCAATTCTTCATTAGCCAAGCGAGAAGATGCGAGAAGGCAAGTATGCCTGCCACAGCTCCCACTCCGTACAAAAGGAGTTTTTTGGCATTTAAGGTACTTATGCTGTGCATCAGGTCTTCGTATTTGACCATCAAAACCAAAAGGAAACTTCCGGAGATACCTGGTAGTATCATACCGCAGACACTGGCTGCTCCGGCTATTAGCAAAAACCACCATGTGTTTGGAGTTTCTGTAGGAGAAGTGAGAGATACCCATACTGCAATGGCAGTTCCTATCAGTATGCTTATGAAAGTGCTGATTTTCCACTCTTTGATTTCTTTTGTAACATACCAGCAGGATACGAGTACCAGTCCAAAAAAGAAGCTCCAAGTGGCAATAGGCTCGTTGTTTAGCAGATATACCATCAGCTTTGCTAAAGAAAATGCGCTGATGCCCACACCGAGAAGAATAAATGCCAGAAACACTATGTCTGTTTCTTTAGCCCATTGCTTGAATTTGCCGGTAAATAACAACTTGGTGGTTTTTAGGTTGAAAGATTTGAGAGAATTTATGAGTCTTTCAAAAATACCAGTGAGAAAGGCTATTGTTCCTCCGCTCACACCGGGAATCACATTAGCGGCACCAATGCCAATCCCCTTGATTGTAAGTAGTATATACTCTCCAGTTTTACTCATTATATCAGACTTAGTTGTGTGTTATTTTTTTTCTTTGCCGTTGTTTGAATTCTTTTGGCGTTTCTTCATTTTTTCTCTGAGTTTCTTTTCTGCCTGTAAATCGGCTAACCCGGCTTTAGCCACTATATGCTCGGGGTCAAAAATCAAGGCTTTGTGATATAGAATTTCAGATTGAGACAGGTCGCCGATAAGAAAGTGAGCTAAAGCTAATCCGCTTATCCCATCGGGATTGTTCTTTTCCAACTTGCAGAAATCAGAGAAATGCTTTATGGCTTCTTGCGGGAGTTTACATTCTATGCATAGTTGGCCCATATTAAACAGGGCATGAATGTTTTTAGGATTTAGCGCCAGAGCATAATCAAAGGCTTCATAGGCTTTCTGATACTGCTCTTTTCTGGCGTATATTATACCAACATTATGCCATGCTATATCGTTGAAAGGGTCTATATCCAAAGATTTCTGGTAGTACTCCAAGGCCTTGCTGTCTTGCTCTAATTTTTCTAAACAGAAGGCATAATCAAAGAAGAATGAGGCAACATTATCTTCCTTCTCTTTCTGTTGGTTCTTGCTGTTCCAGAGCAAGGTGAGGTCTGCCGTTCTTTCTAAGTAGAAAATAGCTTCTTGGTAGAACTCGGCTTCCATGCAATCTTGCGCAAGCGTGTGGATAGAGTCGCATACATCTTCAGGGAATGATTCTACCTCTATAGCCATATTGTAGTATCGGCGAGCTTCGGAGATATTTTTCTTTCCAATGTAGGCTCTGCAGTACGACAGGTAAATCTCTGAGTTTGGGGGGAATGAATCTTTATAATTGTTCAGAGTATCGAGAACTGCATCAAATTCCTTTGCTATTACAAGCGAATCGCAGTACTTAACCAGCAGGGCAGGGGAATAGGGATAGGCCCTAAACCCCATATCTGCCGCTACTCTGGCCATATCGCTGTTAAAAAGGTCTATATACTTATCAACGATATATTCGTATTCGTCTTCTTGAAAATCATCCGAAAGCCCTGCCTTACCATCCGCAACATCGTGGCTGTTTTGTGCCGCTTTGTTGTACAATGCATTAAACCTTGCAAAAGCCTCTTTAAGCCGTACGTTTTCTTCTCTTTCAAATTCCTGGTCTTCCCGTTCTTTTTCCATAATCGGCAAATGTACGGAAAATAACCTTAGCTTATAACCAAGCCTCCGTCTAAGTAATCTATTTTTATGGTATTGCCCTTTGCAATCTTGCCGGAAATTAGGGCTTTTGCCACAGTGTTAATTACTTCTTTTTGCAATACCCTCTTGATAGGACGGGCTCCATAGGCAATATCAAATCCTTTATCAGACAGATAGTTAATAGCTTCTTCTGTAAACTTCAGTTTGATGTCTTGTGGTGCCAGCATTTTTTCGGCTTGCATTATTTGCAATTGTAGAATACCTCTGATTTCGGCCTTGCCCAATGGACGGAACATTATAATTTCGTCTATCCTGTTCAAGAATTCAGGTCTTACGGTTTTCTTCATAAGAGCCAGTACCCTGTCTTTGCACTCATCGAGAAGTTGCTGATTATAAGCTTCGTTAATAGCATTCTCTGCATACGAATTATCGGTATTCTTTTTACTTGACGGCTTAGGGGCAGTCTCCTCTGTTGCTGCAAGGTTTACCATGGTGGTATCTTTTAGCTTTGACATATACTCCTGAATTATTTCGCTGCCCACATTGCTGGTCATAATCAGAATGGTATTCTTGAAATTTACGGTTCTGCCTTTACCATCTGTAAGTCTGCCATCGTCTAAAACTTGCAGCAAGATATTGAACACATCTGGGTGGGCTTTTTCTATCTCGTCGAACAACACAACGGAGTAGGGCTTACGCCTTACTGCCTCTGTAAGCTGTCCGCCTTCTTCATAGCCAACATATCCCGGAGGCGCACCGATAAGACGCGTGGCCGCAAACCTTTCTTGATATTCGCTCATATCTATACGAGTCATCATGTTCTCATCGTCGAACAGAAACTCGGCCAAGGCCTTTGCTAGCTCAGTTTTAC
Organism: uncultured Bacteroidales bacterium; assembly: GCA_900322025.1. Lineage (GTDB taxonomy): Bacteria > Bacteroidota > Bacteroidia > Bacteroidales > UBA932 > Egerieousia. Next base: position 11,381 of record ONYJ01000195.1, read on the forward strand.
CAACTCCCGTAGTTCCTAAAAACAAGAAGGAACCTATAGGCCGTTTTTCGCTCTGCAGGCCGGCTCTTGAACGCCTTACAGCGTCTGCAACTGCCTTAATAGCTTCATCTTGACCAATTACTCGTTTGTGGAGCTCGCTCTCTAAGTTGAGTAACTTGTCTTTTTCGCTCTGCATCATTTTGCTTACCGGTATGCCGGTCCACTTTGCCACTATTTCTGCAATATCATCCGGCCCAACTTCTTCGTCTATAAGCCTGTGGTCGTTAGCGTCTATCTTTCTGTTTAACTCGTCTATCTCTTTTTGCAGGCCGGCAATTTTACCGTATCGTATTTCGGCAACCTTTGCATAATCGCCACTGCGTTCTGCACTATCTGCCTGAAAGTTCAGATTTTCTATCTCTTGCCTCTTGCTTTGAATGCTATCATACAGACCTTTTTCTTCTCTCCACTGGCTGTTGAGAATATCGAGTTTCTTTTTGTTTTCTTCCAGCAGATTGGTAATATCGGTGAGCTTCGGCGACTTGCCTTCTCTGCGAATAGCCTCTTTTTCTATCTCCAGCTGCTTGATTTTTCTCTGAAGTTCATCTATCTCTTCCGGTACAGAATTCATTTCCAAACGGAGTTTAGAGGCGGCTTCATCTACCAAGTCTATCGCCTTATCGGGGAGAAAACGATTGGTTATATATCTATGACTCAACTCTACAGCTGCTATGATGGCATCGTCTTCAATTTTAACTTTATGGTGATTTTCGTATTTAGGTTTCAGCCCTCTGAGTATTGAAATACTTTCTGCAGGAGAAGGCTCATCTACCATAACCATCTGGAATCTCCTTTCCAGAGCCTTGTCTTTTTCGAAATACTTTTGGTATTCATCAAGAGTAGTAGAACCAACGCACCTGAGTTCGCCACGGCTCAAAGCCGGCTTTAGAATATTTGCGGCATCCATGGCTCCGCTGGTTTGACCGGCACCTACAAGTGTGTGAATTTC
>ONYJ01000037.1 GCA_900322025.1 uncultured Bacteroidales bacterium
ACCTGAGATATGTCTATTCCAAAAAAAGTATGCAAGAGAAAGCCCACTATAATGGTGGCTACTCCCAAGGTGAGCACCAGTGGAGCAAACTTGGCAGCTCCTTTTACTCTCTTCATGAATAGGCCAATAATTGCCAGCAAGATACCATAGCCGGCATCGCCCATGCACATAGCAAAGAAGAGCATGAAGAATACAGAAATATATGGAGTAGGGTCGAACTCATTATAGGCCGGTCTGCCATACATATCTGTAAGCGGAGCAAACATTCTGGTGAACCAATTATTGCGTAGTGCAATAGGCGGATTGTCCTCTGTTTTAGCTTCTTCCGTAATATAATATATAGAGCCGCTTAGTGTATCTAATGCCGAGCAAATTCTGTTCTTGCTTTCGGTTGGGGCAAAACCGGTAAAAATCTCTATTGTGTTTTCAGCGGCTTTTTTAGAACTCTCGCCGGCAAATAACAAATCTATTTCAGCCTCAAGTGCCTTAATCTGTTTTGAAAGCGAATCCAAGCCGGCGGTCAGGGCTACAATCTCACTTTCTTTTTCCTGACGCTCTTTCTTTTTTGCAAGTAGGTCGTTATTGATTTCCGATGCGGAAACAATCGGAAGGTCAATAACTTTCAGCTTGCCTTTAAGCCTTTCGTTTTTAGACAGTAGCACTACAAAATAAGTGCTTTCTGAATTACGGGAAATTATCTGAAGTGCATATTTTTCTTTCAGCGATTCGTCGAACTTTTTGGTAGGGCTAACTACAAAGCATGGAGTTAGACCTAAGTCTCTAATCTTTTGAATGCTGTCTTTTTGAAAATCGCCCCATGGTAAGGCATTCTTGTATTCTACTTCGAGCTTTGCAATTTCCGAGTTGAGAATACGAATTTCGTTTGAGAGCTGTTCTGTTTTAGATACCACCTCTTCTGCCAACATTGTTGCTTGTGCAGGAAGTGTGATGTTGGCACTAGCTTTTTTCTGTATTTTGTTCAGCAGCTTTTGTGCTGAACGATATGCAGATATTTTTTCTAATAACTCATACGATGCAGCAGAAGTCGGCTTGGAGGTGCGTTTAATATCAAGCAGGCCGATTTGCTGCAGATTTTCCAAAAAAGAAGATACATCTTTATGGAAAATAACAAAGCTATATTTTGTCATCTGCTTAATCATAGTCCATATTCCTCCTCTTCTAACGCATGTCTTTGTTTTACAATCTTTTGAGCTGCCTTAGACAAGTTCTCCTCATCTTCCATATAGCGCTTAATCTTGCGGATAGCCTCAAGGTAACCGGGTATCTGAACTTTTTCGTAGAGATTTACCTTTTGGGTTGTTTTCTTTCTCGAATAATCCAGAATTTTCATTTTTTCTCTATAAACCTCGGATTCTATGCCGAGTGTGGCCATTTTCTTTAGGATGGCTATACCATCGGAGTACCACAGAGGCTTATTGAAAAGATCGAATTCCTTGATATCAAAGAATATCTGATCAACAGCCGGAGTTTTTATACCGGCCACTTTTTCTGTTTTCAGCAAGACATCGCTTATAGAGATAAGTCCTGCTTCAAATTCGTTCCATAGGGGAGCTATATAATCGTATGATTTTATGGCTTGTTCCAGTTCTGCATCCAATTGTTCGCTTTTTGCTTTGGCAAGTTTCACCTCCACCCTCAAAGCACTTTCTTTGTTCTTTAGGGTAGGTAGAGCATTTCTCCTAACCTTCAACTGCTTATTGAGGTTATTGAGAGATGTTTTGTTATATTGAAACTTTATAGCCATTGCGGTATGCGGTTTTATCTATTCCAATATTTATCTATGTAAAATTGCTTGATACCCAGTTCTTCCGGCTTAAAATACTTTTTGAATAAACGCCAACCGGTGTCTAACATTTCTTCTATAGTTATATTAACATCTATGGCAAGCAATTGAGTGGAATAGTCTTTAGCGTAGTCTAAGCAACGTAAATCGTAGTCTGATAGATCGAAGCCGTTTTCCAACTTTGTTTTAGCGTTAGCGGCATCTGCAAACAACCGGACTCCGGTATTCATCACCTGACTATGATCTTCTCTTGTTTTCTTGTTGATAACCAATTGTTTCAAACGAGAGAGGCTTCTAAACGGATCTACTATAATCTTGCCGGTATCTGTGTCTTTTCTCAGATATAACTGTCCTTCTGTAATATATCCGGTATTATCCGGAATAGCGTGAGTTATATCTCCGTCGTTGAGTGTGGTAACTGCTATAATTGTTATAGAACCGCCGTCGGGCAACTGCACTGCCTTCTCATAGATTTTGGCAAGGTCGGAGTAGAGCGAACCCGGCATGGAGTCTTTTGACGGTATCTGATCCATTCTGTTGCTTACTATACATAGGGCATCTGCATAGAGAGTCATATCGGTGAGCAACACTAAAACTTTTTGGTTTTTATCTATGGCAAAATATTCTGCAGCAGTAAGTGCCATATCCGGAATAAGCAGGCGCTCCACCGGTGGTTGCTCCGTTGTGTTTATAAAGCATATAATTTTATCCAGTGCTCCGGCCTCTTCAAACTTCTGGCGGAAGTACAGATAGTCGTCGTTTGAGAGCCCCATACCTCCGAGTATAATCTTATCTACATCGGCCCTTAAAGCTACATCTGCCATTACCTGATTATATGGCTGATCGGGGTCTGCAAAAAACGGAATCTTTTGCCCCGAAACAAGGGTGTTGTTCAAATCTATTCCTGCAATTCCGGTAGGGATAAGCTCAGATGGTTGCTTGCGTTTGAACGGATTTACGCTGGGGCCGCCAATATATCTTCTCTCGCCCTCAACTTCCGGCCCGCCATCTATCGGATTTCCGTAAGCGTTTAGGAAGCGTCCGCTTAGCATTTCTCCTACATTAAGTGCAGGCGGTTCTCCAAAGAATTCTATTTGGGCATCGGTAGGGATACCTTCTGTGCCGGCAAAAACCTGAAGAGTAACAAGGTCTTTCCTAATTTTAACAACCTGTGCAAGCCTTCCGTTTACTCTTGCTAATTCTTCGTTGGAAACACCGGTAGCCCTCAGTGTTACAGTAGCCTTGGTTATAGCTTCCAACTTTGTATATATTCTTTGATAAACGTTAGAGGACATTTTCTACCGTATTTATAAGTTGCTGTTTATATTGTTCAAATTGAGCGCTATGGAACTCAGAGAAGTTCATCTGTCTCAAAATGTTAATCAGATTCTTGAAGAAAGCCACGCACTTCTCAAATTTTTCGAAGTGGAAGTCTTTCTTGCAGATATCCAGTATCAGATTGAGCATATATTCCTGCCTGTCGAGAGGTGTCTGGCAGTCTATGCTATCGAAGGCATCTTGCTGAAGGAGAATAAAATCTACCAGTTCGCTTTTCCAGTATCTGAGATGATACTCCATAGGAACTCCGTCGTCGCCGAGGATATTTATCTGGTCGTAGGCTTCTTTACCACGCTGCACTATATTCTTTGCGGTTAAAACCCTCTCTACCCATCCTTTGTTCATTTTCTGGTTGAAAAACTCTTCCATTTCAGGATATTCCAGATATTTGGAGTAGGAGTCTATTGGATCTATGGCCGGATATCTCTTACTATCTGCCCTGTTTTGGCTGAGAGCATAGAAACATCTGGCACATTTTTTAGTGGATTCTGTAACAGGTTCTTTTAGATTACCTCCGGCTGGAGATACTGTACCTATAAATGTTACCGAACCGGTTTGTCCGTTGTTAAGAACCACTATACCTGCTCTGGAGTAAAAGTTTGAAATTATGGAAGATAAATCAACCGGAAAGGCATCAGCCCCGGGTAGCTCTTCCATTCTGTTAGACATTTCTCTAAGGGCTTGTGCCCATCTGGAAGTAGAATCGGCCAATAGCAAAACTTTCAGTCCCATAGCTCTGTAGTATTCCCCGATAGTCATTGCAGTATATACAGAGGCTTCTCTGGCAGCTACAGGCATGTTTGAGGTATTACAGATAATTGTGGTTCTCTCTATTAGCTTTCTGCCGGTTCGAGCATCTATCAGTTGTGGAAAATCCTTAAAAATTTCTACAACCTCATTAGCTCTTTCGCCACAGGCCGCCATAATTATGACATCTGCTTCTGCCTGCTTTGCAATAGCATGTTGTATAACTGTCTTACCGCAGCCGAACGGGCCTGGAATAAAGCCGGTTCCACCTTCTGCCATCGGATTGAAGGTGTCTATGGCTCTTACTCCGGTTTCCATTATTCTGTATGGCCTCGGTTTTTCTTTGAAACCGGGGACGGCTATTTTTATAGGCCATTTTTGCTGCATGGAAACTGTAACCTCTTCGCCTTTATTGTTTGTTAGCGTTGCAATGGTATCGTTTATGGTGTACTGGCCGGCAGGTGCAATTTCTCTTACTGTATATGTTTCCTTGAAAGAAAAAGGAACCATGATTTTATGTGGCAGCCAGCCTTCTTTTACCTCTCCCAACCAGTCTGCCGCTACTACGCTGTCGCCCGGTTTTGCAATAGGGGTAAAATCCCACTTTTTATCGGGCTCAAGGGCAGCGGTATATTCACCTCTTTGCAGAAAGACTTCTTGCATTGTAGCAAGGTTATTTTGCAGGCCATCGTAATTACTCGACAGCAGACCAGGTCCAAGGCTAACTTCAAGCATCTTACCTTCGAACTCAACATTTTGTCCTACCTTTAAGCCTCTGGTGCTTTCGTACACCTGAACAGACGCCTGCGAGGCATTAACCTTAATAACCTCCGCCATCAGTTTTACTCCCATCAAATCTATGTAACACAACTCGTTTTGTGCTACAGGTCCGTCAACCTCAACGGTTACGAGGTTGGAAATTATGCCGGTTACTTTACCCGTTGTTTTCATCTATGGTGTAAATCAATTTATTTTTATCAAAAGTTCCTCTTACTTCATTTACTAATTTCCGAAACAGATGCTTGCCTTTTTCCGCATCTAATTTTAGCCATCTATCTACTATATGGCCTTTTGCAAGGAAAGCAAGAATTTCGTCTATGTTAAAAAAGTCTGAAACCGAAAAATCCGTAATCTTGTTCCACTTAAATTCGTCTAACTTTTTCTCTTTTGTAACAATATCTTCTTCTGCAAATATGCTGTGCAGAAATTGAATATCAGTAGATTGCAGCTCTGCTCCGAAATCGGTTGGCTCTATATAATCTCCATAGAGATTATCTTCTGCTATTATTTGATACTTGCTAATAAGTTCGTCTGCTTTCTCTTGCGAGTATATTCTGTTGGCTGCCGAAGCCACATTAAAATTTCTTATCTGCAAATCCAATTTAGAGTATAGCCTAATAAAGCGGCTTGCAGACTTTGCGGCATCTTTGTAAAAATCCACATCCAGTTTAGAGCCATCGAAAATCTGGCATAAGAAGTCTATCAGCCTGTTATCCTTATCAGAGCATTGCGCTTTAATTTGCGCTTTGGTGTTTGCAAGGCTAAAAGACTTGTCCTCCGTTCCCTTTGCCAA
>ONYJ01000117.1 GCA_900322025.1 uncultured Bacteroidales bacterium
CGGCGAGTTTAACCCTAAAACCAGCGAGATGTCTAAAGTTAGTCACATTAGGATAAAATACAGAGGTTGTATGCGCAATCCTATACTACCAATAGAGGATTGGAGTAGCCCCTACTCTATGGAGTCGGACATAGACGATATAGCCCTTTTGGGGCTTTATTATACTCTAAACGAGCAGTCTGAGGACTATGATTTTCTCCAAAATAAACTGATTGTTGCCCCTAATGGCTTGTATAGTATATACAATAAATTGAAATATGATTCGACTGCAATTCAAATTGTCAATGTACCTGGCTCCAAGTGGGAAATATTGGAGTATTCACGCTCATACGAAAGATATATAATGTTGCAAAGTGCAGATACTATTGGTCGGTCTGATAGCTATTCCGAACCGTACTTGTTTAGCAATAAACCTAATATATCCTATGTCCGCTTACTGATACAAGACGGTTTGGGACAAGCCTACTACCACATAGGATATCCTTTAATTATAAAAAATGATGAATAACTATGGCTAAAACCATTAAAGCTTTAATGCTGATATTGATTACAGTCGTGTATGTACTACTCTGGATTTTTAATGTAATCTTCGTAGCTGAAATAGCCATAAGCGGTCCTTCTAAAAGAGAGACTATGCAAAATTTTAAGGCAGAATGCTCCATAAAATCTGATGCTTCTGGTTCAAAATATTTCTATCATCTTCCAGATGGAATGGAGTTTACGATATGGGAGAAAGAACCTGGGGTATATGGGAGTGAAGTGCTGATTATTCCAGGAATACATAAACGAAAAACGGAGCCTGAAAACAGTTATATAAGAACTCTGTTCACCTCTGTGGCACCAACATTATACTATAGTTCTTATTATGGAAAACACACAAAAAATATGTCTGACAAGGATACTATAATACTTAGATGGCCCGAATCAGATAAAAAACAGGATTTATTTGAAATCATCAATAAACCGGAAAGCAGTTGGAATATAGCTGAATATAAAGACTCTATTCATCATCGGTATGCTTATTACGGCCCCGATGAACATGAGAGACGTAAGACAGACGACCGCTTATCTTTTTTTACTACTGACATAACAGGGCATTATGCTCAATATGAATTTAACGAAAGACTCATTTCTCCAGAGGTGTCTTGTGAAATTATTCTTCCTCCACACCATTTTGCTTATTATTGTAACATCATTCCACGCTTCTTTTTCTTTCTATGGAAGTAATTAACGGACTTCCTATGATTGAAACTATGTTCATTAAATAATTGTCTATGTGTACTATAATACTCTCGTAATTTATGACAGGTGCTTAAGTTAAAAAATATTAAATTAGCACTATGAACAAAATGAGAAAGAAGTACGACGCCAAGTTTAAGTCAAAGGTAGCCATCGAGGCCCTTAAAGAGCGCGAGACTTTGCAAAGAAAAGGGAAATCTCACATTATAAAAAACGTTTTACAATGAAGTTAATATCTTGGAATGTCAACGGCCTGAGAGCGTGTTTTGGAAAAGGCTTCTCTGATGTTTTCAGCATGATGAATGCAGATATATTTTGTATTCAGGAAACCAAACTGCAACAAGGACAGTTAGATTTGCAATACAAAAACTATACATCATACTGGAATTATGCAGAAAAGAAGGGCTATTCAGGAACAGCAGTTTTTTCGCGCATAGAACCGCTAAAGGTGTACTATGGCATGGGCATAGAAGAACACGACCACGAAGGAAGGCTCATTACCTTAGAGTTTGAAAATTTTTACCTCGTATGCGTATATACTCCAAACTCCCAAGAAGAGCTGAAAAGATTAGATTATCGTATGTTGTGGGAAGATGCGTTCAGGGCATATTTAACAGGTCTCGATACAAACAAACCGGTAATAGTCTGCGGAGATATGAATGTGGCACACAAAGAAATAGATTTAAAGAATCCTAAGACAAACAGAAAGAATCCTGGATTTACCGATGAAGAACGAACCAAATTCTCAACATTATTAGACAGCGGTTTTACAGATACTTGGAGGTATTTTTATCCCGATACTACCGATGTTTATTCTTGGTGGAGCTACCGATTCCAAGCCCGGCAAAAGAACATCGGCTGGCGGATAGATTACTTTCTGTCGTCTAAAACATTAGACAACAAACTTGCCGATGCTAAAATACATACAGATATATTAGGGAGCGATCACTGTCCTGTAGAGCTAACAATAAAACTCTAACCTATATAGATAACAGGCTGTCAATATCCATATCATTATATGGTACAAGATTAGTTAAAATGCATTAATTCTGCATAATTATTTGATGCACAATGCCTAACAAGTATTATTTTCGGAGTCTTATTTCAGGCAGGCAATTTCGTCTTGTTTGAAGATATTTCCTTTGGACCTCTACAGATATTTACTACTGGCTTGTTATTCACCGGCTACTTACCTTTACTGGATTTGCATATATATGAAGGAATATATCCTCGAGTTCTTTGTATATAGCTTCCGAATCAGATAGGTCTATTCCCTTATGTTTTAGCAGTTCCGGCAGTATAGACTCAATCTGTTCTGCCATATAAAGAACAAATCTGCTCTTTTCTTCCGCAGAGTACTTATTTTCATAAGCACAAGGCTTATTGCTCCTATTCAGAAGCACATCTTCCGCTATATAATTGTTTGGCCATAGCCGATAAGCGGCATGTATCTGCTTGTCTATTATTTTGCCTAACTCCAAGAACCTCTCATTCTTAGAAAAAGTAGAACAATAGCTAACTTCGTGAGGAAGAATAGGTTCCGTAAAAACAATGGATATTCTGCCCTTCCACGATTTCATTCCGGTTAAGATACTATTCAGGTCTTCTCCATCCTGTTTAGAATATGAATGCCGCCTCGTTATAAAAATTTCTCTGCATTTAAGAGCATCGCAAGGTTCAAATTCATAAGAAATTGCAGCAGGGAGAATGTTTAACTGAATCATATCTGCTTCAAAATCGCCTCCGCCGCTCATTTGAATCATTTTCAAAAGCCCCTGCTCCGTAAGATCTAAACCATCTTTGGTGCGTCCGTTCCTCTGGGCTATCCATATTGAACTGTTACCGGATACTATCTGATGCCTGATATATTTAGAAAGGAGCATAGAAGAGTTGTAAACCTCTCTCGGAGAAGAGCTTCTGGTTACTTTTATCATTTTATTACTCCTGGCCACATCTTCTATGAATTTAGATGTAATCAGGTTATCCCCTACAGCTATTTCAGTGGTAGAAATCTTATGCTGGTGAAATATGAGTTGTATTATAGCCGAATCCAACACTATATCTCTATGATTGGCCAAGATTAGGTACTTTTTGTTGCCTCCGAAATACTCCAAGCCGGAGTACTCCAAGCCCGCACTCGTGCGCGATAGTATATGTTCTACAACCAGAACCATTATCTTGTCCTGAAAGTCGTCTATGGTAGCACATTTGCTCAGCGCAGTTCGCAGCGTATCTCCACCACCTTCTATCTTTAAGAAGGCGGCAATATCGTTCAAATACTCAAAAGTCTGCAACCGAGCTGCAGAATCAGATATCTCACTATCGTAGTATGGTCTGATACCGTCAAATATGCTATCAAGTCCTGACATCTATAGTAGTACTCGCTAAATGGTTTGCAAAGTTATAAAATCTTTTCTACAATTAGATTTGCCTATAAAGTAAGGAACTATCACCATAACTCAAGAATCTGTACCCGGAATCAAGCGCATGGGAGTAGAGTTTGCGCCACGAATCGCCGATAAAAGCAGATATCAGCAACAGCAATGTACTCTGAGGCTGATGAAAATTTGTTATAAGCATATCCACAACACGAAACTTAAATCCGGGCACAATAATAATTTCTGTGCTGGCCAATAGCAGATCTGTTTTGGCTTTGTCCATATAGGCAACTATGGCTTCCAGAACCTCAGAAACAGAATACTTATACTCTTTCTCATAGGGTTCCCACTGATTTACGCTCAGTATAGGAGCAGTGGGATTCTCCATACACCTAACACCTATATAATATAAAGACTCCAAGCAACGGGCCGAAGTAGTACCCACACTTATAACCTTGTTTTTATCTATAGCCTCCAAAAGATGCTCAAGAAACATTCGGGAAACAGAAAATGGCTCGCTATGCATAGGATGGTCGGCAATAAACTCCGTTTTTACAGGCACAAAAGTGCCGGCCCCCACATGCAAACAAACATTTTCTCTCACTATCTGCTTAGCGTCTAAAGACGCCAGTACCCTATCCGTAAAATGCAAGCCGGCTGTAGGAGCAGCCACAGAGCCCTCATAATGAGCGTAAATTGTCTGATAACGCAATTTATCTACAGCCTCAGATTCTCTGTTAAGATAGGGAGGTATAGGAATCTGACCGCAAAGTTCCAAGACTTCAGAAAATGTCATATCCGAACTCCAACAAAATCTTACCACCGCAGCCCGTCCTTCCTCTGCTTTTTTAAGTAATTCAGCTCTAAAATCCAGCTTTTCTCTCAGCGAGTCATCAAAAAAATGAACAAAACCATCCTTCCATTTTCGCGCATTTCCCACAACAACATTCCAAGTACATGTGCCTCGGCTTGCAAAAGAGGTAACATAATCAGACGGATTTTCCGGATTTAAGCAAAGAATTTCTATTAAAGCTCCAGTAGATTTTCTAAAGAAAAGTCGGGCTGGTACTACCTTAGTATTGTTAAAAACCATAAACGATTTTTCCGGAATATGCTGCCAAAGATTGTAGAAAAAATCATCGCAAAAACTGCCATCCCTAAAAACAAGAAGCCTTGAATCGTCTCTACATTCCAGAGGATACTTGGCAATCTTCTCAACGGGTAGGGTATAGTTAAAATCCGATATTTTTATAGAAGGGGTCATTTTTGTCAAATTTTGTACAAAGATACATAAATACTCACTAAGTAAAAAATCTCTCAAATTTCGCGTTTTTACACTTTAGAGGATTTTATTGTTGTGAACGCGCTTAGTTCACAAAATAAAACATAGTTTCACGCTGTTGCGTAGTAATGATAGGCATATTGTGTGCAGGGTATTAGTTTTTATAATACTAAAATATATTATAATATAATCTTCTTTTTATCAGCATTTTATATACTATTATCCAAAAACTACTTTAAGTAAGAATAACGAATTCTGCGCCCAAAGTGCGCATATTGATATATTTACAGAATATATATTACATACATATATCTAATAACAAGCAACTTAATTTATGTCATCTAAATTACATCTTAAATATAGCTCTATTTTGCGTACCCTCATTATAACACTATGTAACGGCTATTTTATTATACTACGCAATTTGATTCATCTTGTGAACTGATAAATAATTTACATTTTAACTTTGAACTTATTTAAAATTTGACTAACTTTGTTTTTGTTATAGTTTTCAATTATGAAAGAGCGTTTACAGACCATCCTTAACCTCGAAAAATTAACAGCGGCACAATTGGCCGCCCTGCTGAACATTCAGCGCTCCACCCTTTCGAATCTTATGGGTGGAAGAAATAAACCAAGCTACGACTTCATATTGGCAATTATGACAAAATTGCCGAATTTGAATACGGAGTGGTTACTTAAAGGAGAAGGGCAACCGTACAAAAATCCGGAATTAAATCTTCAGGGATTGCGTCATTACGACAAAACAATAATAAGTCAAACAGACGCATATATAAAGCCTGAACTACATAAAGAGAATATGCGTAATTATAACGCAACTATGACACAAGACTCAGACTCGAAAAGTGAGAGTGAAAGTGAACTCAAAACAGAGGTCAAGTCAGAGTTAGAATTTGTGGATGATGAATACAATCTCTTCAATGATGCAACCAACGAATCTGAAGAAGATTTTCCTATAGACGAAACTCCTGAGACTTTCCATCCTTTTCCAACACTGGAGCAAGGTGAGTTGGCGAGGCGAGTAGAAATGCTTCAAACTACTGAATCTAAGGAAATTAAAATAGAAGAAAAGCCTTCTGAAGCCTCTGAGAAATCAAAATTTGAAGAACAGACGCCCCCTCCCCCAAAAAAAACGAGCTACAAAGCCTCTCCACAGATAAAAAAAATAATTATTCTATACTCAGACGGAACCTTTGAATCTTTTGAAGCACATAATTATTAAATTTGCTTATCCTAAACACTTATAATAATAAGGTAGATTATGTATAAGCTTATAAGAAGCATATTGTTTCTCTGGCAACCCGAAAAGATTCACGATTTTACTCTAAAGTTTATCAAATTCATAAATAAGGTACCGGGTGTATCACAGCTGATGCGCCTGTTCCTTGTATATCGCAGTCCCTATCTCGAACGGGAAGTATTTGGAGTTAAGTTTGCTAATCCTGTGGGCCTTGCTCCAGGTTTTGATAAATCCGGCGACTCATACAACGATATGGCTAATTTTGGATTCGGCTTTGTAGAAATAGGTACTCTTACACCTAAGCCACAAAGCGGCAATCCTAAACCAAGATGCTTTAGACTAACTAAAGATAAGGCTCTTATAAACAGGATGGGTATCAATAACAAAGGTATTAAATATGCGGTATCATATATTCAGAAGCATAAGAAAAAGTGCCCTATCGGGTGTAGCATAACCAAGGGAAAAGACACTTCCATGGCTAATGCCTACAAAGATTACGAACTGTGCTTTGAATATCTGTACGACTATGTAGATTACTTTGTTTTGAATGTATCTTGCCCCAATGTTAAAGACTCCTCAAAGAACCAGAACTTGGAGCACATTACAACAGTTATAGATAAATTGTTAGAAATAAGAATAATGTACGATGATTACCGGCCTATTCTTCTGAAAATATCGCCAGATGTAGAACAAGATTATTTAGACGACATTATAAATCTGGTACTGATTTCGGGGTTAGACGGAATAATAGCAGCCAACACATCTACAAAGAGAGAAGGACTTGTTTCAAACCAAAAGACAATAGCACAAATCGGGCAGGGAGGTTTGAGCGGTGCACCCCTTTTCGCAAGAACTTTAGAGCTGGTTTCATATATTTCCAAAAAAACAAAAGGGCATCTGCCTATAATTGCAAGCGGTGGTATAATGACTCCGGCGCAGGCCCTACAGTTATTAGACAACGGTGCTTCCTTAATACAGGTTTATACAGGCTTCATATACAATGGGCCTAAATACATTAGGAAAATCAATAAGTACATTGCTAAAACAATGGCCAACAGGCAAGCTCTATTGAACATTCCTAAACACTAATATAGAACAGGTTAATATATGGTAACAGCATCTATTTGTACTATTGGAGATGAGATTCTTATAGGCCAGATTGTAGATACCAACTCCTCTTTTATTTCAAAAGAATTAGGCAGAATAGGCATTAAAGTGGTTTATATGGCCACATGCTCCGATTCCAAAAAAGAGATTATTTCTACTCTCAAACATTGTTTGAAAAAATCTGAAATAGTAATTACTACCGGAGGACTGGGCCCCACTAAAGACGATATTACCAAAACTGCGCTAATGGAACTCAGCGGAAGTAACAAAATGAAGAGGAGCCGCAAACAGCTTACCATTATAAAACAAATACTTGCGTCAAGAGGAATACAAATGCTGGATATAAATTTGATGCAGGCAGATGTTCCACAAAACTGTACCGTAATTCCCAACAAAATTGGTACAGCCCCTATAATGCAGTTTTCGTTTAGAAAAGAACTATTTGCAAAAGATAATCTGCTGTTTGCCATGCCCGGAGTTCCTTTTGAAGCCGAACATGCTTTGCCAGAGGTAATTGCAGCTATTCAATCGCACTATAAACTGGATAAAATCCACCATAAAACAATATGTACATTCGGCATAGCAGAATCGGTATTATCCAAGCAAATAGAGCCATTTGAAGATGCTCTGCCAAAGAACATACACTTAGCATACCTGCCAAACCCTACCCTTGGGGTAAGGCTCAGATTGAGCATTTATGGAGGTGAAGATGGTAATAAAGTATTGGAGCAATATGCAGCCAAACTAAAAGCCATATTAGGAAATAATTGTTATGGCGAGGGAGAGATAAACCTACAAAAAGTTATCGGACAGCTGCTATTAGAGAAGAAAGCTACCATAAGTACGGCAGAAAGCTGTACCGGAGGCTATTTAGCACACCTAATAACAGAAGTACCGGGAGCAAGCCACTATTATCTTGGAGGAGTTGTCAGCTACCATAATTCTATAAAAATAAATCATCTCGGGGTAGATACCAAAATTGTAAAACAATTTGGAGTTGTGAGCCGTCAGTGCGTTGCACAAATGGCCCAAGGCATAAGGAAAAAGTTTGGAACAACCTATTCTATAGCTACTTCGGGAATAGCAGGCCCCAGTGGAGGCACTCACAATAAGCCGGTAGGAACATTGTGGATGGCTGCATGCGGCCCCCGCGGTTGCGTATGTAATACGCTGGTTTCTAAAAGCACAAGACAAATTAACATTGAACGATTTGCCGCTGCTGCCTTAGATTTTTTTAGAAGAAGTTTAATTGAAGAAAAAATATAATTTATAGTCCAATAGTTATGAGATTCCGTATTGTACTGCCGCTCTTAATTGCAACAATCATGACCGCCTGCACACACGAAAAACCAAGTGCTATTGATATAGCAATGCAAAAAGTAGATTCTTTGTTTACAGATAGATACGCCCCTGCCGACACCATATTTGCCGAGCCGGGCGGAGCCGTACTTATTATGAAAGGCGATAGTATTTTATTTGACAAGGGCTACGGACATTCTGATATTGCCAGAAGATACAAGATAGATGGAAATACCTTTTTTAATATAGCCTCTTGCTCAAAACAGTTCACAGCCGTAGCTATCTTAAAACTCGCAGAAGTCGGAAATTTAGATATCAACAAAAGCATTTACGATATTTCGCCTAAAGTAACCCCCTACTTACCTAAGAAAAAAGCACCTTTTACAAGTATTACACCCGCACATCTAATGTCTCATGCCTCAGGTATTCCGGATACTCGCCCAAGAACAGACATGAATTTTATGCTAACCTGCACAGATATGCAGTCTATAGAATACATGAAGAATCTGGAACATCTGAATTTTACACCAGGCTCTGCATATCAGTATGTTAACCCAACCTTTCAACTGCTATACCTATTCATAGAGAAACTAAGTTCTCACACTTTTGAGCAGTATATGAAAGACAAAATTTTTACTCCGGCCAGAATGTTATCTACCTTATATTTTTCCAGCGGAGAAGAATACAAGATACCTAATATGGCTCATGGGTATATACTAAGAGAAGGCACTAATACATCTAACACAGACTCAGACAAACCAGAAGGTGCAGTATCTGCCAAGCCACAAAAAGAAGCTCAAAACAACAACTATCCTCAAAGTAGATTTGTAGAATGCGACTACGGAGAGGAAACCTTCTTTGCCACAAAGGCAGATGGAGGCATCTACACCTCAACACACGAATTTGCTAATTGGATTAAAGCTATGAGAGACAACAAAATAATACCTAATAGAGCCAAAGAACAGGCGTGGTCGGGAATCAATGTTGTTTCTGGAAGCACATTTAGTTCTTACCAAAATCGAGATAATACATTCTACGGATATGGATGGTTTATAGAACAACAGCCGAGCTTCCCTAAAAAGGTTTACCACACTGGCGACAATGGTGGATTTCAAATATACGAAGGCTATTTTCCTGATGCAGACCTTACGGTACTTGTATTTGAAAACCGCAACGACAAAGACCGTTGGGATATGGTTACAAAAATAGACAACATCCTAAAAGAGGCTGGTCTTATGGAACCTGTAAAGCCAGATCTTCCACTTGAGTAAATACTCGCAAGAAGTTCTCTCCAAGAATCTTCTTTATATCGCTATCGGAATACCCGCGATGGCGCAGTTCCTTTGTAATAACCTCTAACTTGCTTACATCTTCCAAGCCGGCAGGCGGCATTTCTATGCCATCATAGTCTGAACCAATGCCCACATAATCTACCCCTA
>ONYJ01000171.1 GCA_900322025.1 uncultured Bacteroidales bacterium
AATGGTACTCCACAGTTGCATTGCTTTTATTTATGCAGACTATGCCAAGTCTAATGCCTATGCTTTAGCAAGGCGTACCAACATAGAAGGTACCGAAGATACTCCGGATGTTAAGCAATGGGGAAGTATTAAGTTTACAAAAACAATCATAGATAATGTAAATGCTTCTTTAGACGATACAGAGGCTCTATTAAACTGCGACAACAGTTCCTACATACCTTTCGTATATCAAGGCTCCGCAAGCAAGTACTATAAGCACAACATGCTGCATATTCTTGTAAAAAGAGCTTGCTCGAGCTTGAAACTTGCAACAGATATAGCAATAGACAAACAGGCCATACGCAACAGAATAACAGAAATTCAAGACATAGAAATTGCTGCCTACAGAAATAATGGCAATACAGAAGCCTACATTTTATCTTCGTTAAATAAAATAAAGAGCACTAAGGGCACGATATCCGCATCTAAATACATAGCAGATTTGGAAGCCTTAATGAGTGAGGAGCAGGTAAAAGCCAATGATTTGAGCGTAGAAATACTGATTGAATTAATTCCGGCAATAATGCAAGATAGCCCGGCACGCGCTATGGAATTATGTAATCATGGCATTGAAAACTATTCCGGATACTCTCGAACATCGCACCTAAAACAGTTCAAGAAAGAGATTCTGGCTCCTATGGTAGAACTGAGTATCCCTGGCCTCGCTTACCCGGGAGAGAAGCAGGATATTTCCGTAACACACAAGAATTCAGATAATATAAAAATCACATTTTATCAAATTCCGGAATCTATAAGGCAAGTGATAGAAACTGATAGATACTACAATCTAACAGATAAAGACCTAAAGCAATGTAAGGAATATTCTACGCAAATTATTCATATAGAAAGGCCGGCAGACTACAAACCAATAAACTCCATAGTAAAGTTAGATATACCTAAAGATAACGGCATTTACACCTACAAGATAGAAGCAGCTTCAGAAAAAGTTTTCAGAGGAGATATAATCAGGGTAAGCAGGTTATATGCCATAAACACATCTTGGGAGCCCCAAAAGTTAGAGGCTATTGTATTAGACCGCAAGAGCGGAAATCCGATAGAGGGCGCAACTTTACTCTTAGAAAAAAAACTACGAGAATCCTCAAATAAAAAAGAAGTAAGTTCCCTTGTCAGCAACAAAGATGGTAAAGTGTGCTTTGATATAGACCTTACACAGTGTAGAAGCGATGCTACGCTGAAAGTAGAACTAGGAGAAGATAAGTACTTGCCAGAACGATCTGTTTTTATAAGAAGCAGGGAACAAGACCTCAGCCATAAAAAAAACTATAGGCTGAATATTATTACAGACCGCTCCATATATAGGCCAGGACAGACCGTCTATGTTAAAGGATTGTATTATACAGAACAAGGCGATAGCGCTAATGTATTGAAGAATAGAATATTAAACATTATACTCCGTAATACCAATAGAGAAGTTGTAGATACTAAAAAAGTTACAAGCAATGATTTTGGTTCCTTTAACACTACTCTGAATATCCCGGCATCTGGGCTGATGGGCTTATATACAGTAGAATGTCAGGAATATAGAAACGCCGCTATCGACATAAGGGTAGAAGAATACAAAAGACCTACATTTGAGACACAGGCAGAAAGTCCCAAGGGCACATTCAAAATAGGAGATAGCGTAGAGGTAGCTGCTTTTGCAAAGACATTTTCCGGTGTTCCTGTAAGCAATGCCGATGTAAAATATGTTATTACCCGCAGTTTGAACAACATGTGGAATTCCATTTCCGACGAGATAATAGAAGAAGGTGATATTACTGCAGATGAGAATGGTTATGTACGAATACCTGTTTCTCTGATTGCAGATGACCAATACAATGAACTCGGTGCAGACATACAGGAAAGGCGGTATAATCGGCTACATTACTGCTTTACCGTTGATATAAGTTTTACAAACGCTGCCGGAGAAACGCAGAGTACTTCTGCCAGAATCTTTGCGAGCAATACCAGCATGCTGATAAGTTATACCGGCAGCGATCAGATAAACAAAGATAAAGATATTACCATATCTATTGGCACTTATAATCTCTCCCACGCTCCGGTGGATACCAAAGTTGCATACGAGTTATGGAGTTTGGATAACGGAGAGAAAAAAGAGAAGGTTATAAGTGGATCCATAAAATCCAACACTAGGGCAACAATGCCTCAATGGAAGAAACTGTCTTCCGGTAAATATCGCATAGAGTACTCTGCTACAGACGACAAGGGGAAAATCTGTAATGGCGATTCGGAGATATATCTGTTCTCAA
>ONYJ01000118.1 GCA_900322025.1 uncultured Bacteroidales bacterium
AGTAGCTGCAGGACAGAATGTAAGCATAGATGGCTTGCGCATTAATTCTATTGTACGTATTTTCTGCGGCCTTGACTGTATTTGGACGGCAACATTTATAAGAAATAAGATAGTAGATAAGGATTCTAAGGATGATAAGAGACTAATCCGTCAGTTAGATACATATCAAGGAGATAAGATTCCTGTAGGACATGCTCTCGGTGCCATGGCGATCAGGCTAAATGATAGAAATGATCTTAAAATATGGATATTAAGGCAAATACGTAACGGTGAAATTTCAAGGAGAGCTTTAAGCGTTTTAACAACGGCATTGGGAGGGGACACAAATTGAGAAACGAGTATGTTGAAAGAACTTCCATTTGTAAGGTAATACAAGACTATAATGGGCAAAAATGGCTTTCTCGACTTGCAGATATAGAGAAAGATAAAGTTGTTAGATTTGTGTTTGATGAAGATGAGCCATGGTATTTTGATAATAGGAACAGATTGCATTTTAAAGATGGCCCTGACGAGATTGGACAAATTGGAGTATGGCATTGGACGGCAACGCCGAGAGACACTGATTACGAGAAAGACTTTATTGATAGTGTCTATGTTGCGGATATTCAGCCAATTGAAATTATTGTTATTCCAGAAGTTACTTCCTCCTCAATGCTGGCAGAGAAGTTAAAATCAGGTGTTCCCTGTGTGAATCATGGGATACAAGTACTTTATTGCTACAGTATGAAAAAGTCGGGATATTCTGGAGTGCTTATTCAAGACCAGCAGATGGAAACTACTGGAGGATTAGCGAAGATTCGAGATGATGTAGTTTCTATACCCTTATACAGTGTTGATATCTCTGAAACGATTCGTACAGAGGGGCAACAAGTCTTTCTGCGAAGTTTAATACTGCCACCTACGAGTGAAAGCTTACTAATAAAGTCTCCTTTTGAAGTGATTCGTGGGATATTTCTTAAAAGATCTTCTTGGGCGGCGGTTAAGAGTGCAGGACTTACAAAAGGGGAACATAAACGGCTTAGAAGCTATCTTACAGAAATCACGGATGTTTCATTATATGAAGAAATTGCTGATTCATGTGGGATCTCTGTTGATGAAGCTAAGGCTCAGGTAAATAGTTTTGTTGAGAATGTTCAACTATATTTGGAGGGTTCAGATTTAGATACTCAGGTCTTAGAGTCAGTAGTTGAATCACATGAGGATTTTCGCAAGAGAGCAGAAGCAATTGTGGCCGAAAATTGGCATAAAGAAAATGAAGACGTTATTATTGCAGGCAAAAAAGAAGCGGATAAATATAGGCGAGAGGCGGAAGAAGAGAAAAAAAAGTTAAAGACTCTCCAGGAGGAGATTATATCTGCTCAAAATGCATTAGATAAAATTAGAGAAGATATTGATATGCAAGAAAAAGTGGCCACCGATGTAGAACAAAAAGTTTTACAAAGGATATCTGATGCAAGAAAGGATGCTGCGGAATTCATTGCAAGTATGGCTTTCGTTACCCCTGTTTATGCGCAGCCCAGAATCTCAACAGGTAAAACAACAGCTGCTGTATTAGATGATGGGAATAGCAACAGTAATTGTGGAGCATATAAGGTAGGAAAACCTCTCGAAGAGGATAATTTAGATCATCATAAAACTTGGTCCGATACTTTGATAACCATCGAAGACGAACTGGCATCTGCAGGTGTAGATAAAAAATTATGCGCAGGTTTAGCAGCATTTTTGTTCTGCGCATATAAAAATAGGGTGTCAGTATTATTGGCCGGACCGAATGCTGTTGATATCGTCGATGCACTCTCATCAGCATTAATAGGGAAAATGGCGGATAGAATCGAATGTTCAGGTACTTATATAAAAACGGATGTGCCGGAAGCTTTGAGAGGACAGATTATTACAGTTAAGAATGCGCTCCAAAGCAGCTGGATCGATCATATAACGGATATATTGGACGATGAAGAGAATTACTATGTATTCGTTAATTCATACGTTGAAGATTTGGCTATAGAGCCGCAAGGCCTATACAATTACATGATTCCTGTCTTTACAGATTTATTCGTTACAGAAAGAGCTAGTCATCAATACTACGGGGGAATAGCAGAGCTAGGTTATAGTGATTTTGAGACTGGTACTATGACAGATGAGTATTCAAAACTATTGTCTGTAAACGGAGCTAGTAAGTTCTTTGTTTCGCAAGTGGAGCATGTTTTAGGTGATATGGCTAGAATAACTGGTTATAAGGTAGAGTGGGACTACTATTATGCAATTTTGCCATACTTGATAGCAACAGGGCATAAAGAAGGGATTATAGAGCATATTCGACAAGAAAGTAAAATATCGAGAGATTGTAAAGAGATAATCCTTAACTACCTAGGAGCAGAAGAATGAAAAAAGAAAGTGGTGTTATTGAAAAAATCGGTAACACACTTAATATAAAGCGCGGTAGCCAAGAAGAGGACGCTAATTGGAAATTGTGAGTAATTTATAGCGCCGCTGGTAGGATAGGCCTGGCATCGCTTTGGGATGTTCCGGAAGATGAACAGTCGATATCGATTACTCATTTTAAACGGCGTGTGGATAGAGAAATAAGAGCCCTAATCAGTTCAGGTAAACCTCTTGATAAATGGCTTAATGGTGATATC
The DNA here is from genome assembly GCA_900322025.1 of uncultured Bacteroidales bacterium. GTDB lineage: Bacteria > Bacteroidota > Bacteroidia > Bacteroidales > UBA932 > Egerieousia. The sequence goes on from ONYJ01000118.1 coordinate 2,640, forward strand.
GAAGTAATAGAAAATGAGATATATGATATTTACCTTAATACCGGATACATGTATCACACATCTAACCATATAGAACCAATTCCCGATATCACAGCACCAGGAATGAAGGAATACCTGGTAAGAGGATGTGCATTACAAGAGCCGGTATTAATGAGCGGTCTTGGTTTATATTGTCAGTCGGATTTAAAGAATAAGCATAACATAGCTACTAGCGTAAATGAGTTGTTCCAAATTACGCAGATGAACTTGACAGATTATATCGAGAAATTGTTGAGTTATGCGGAGTGGAAGGAATTTCGCTCAAGTGAGCGTGCAGAATATTTGAGAATGCGGCCGCCTTTTACAGGGGGGTATTGGTGTAGAGAGTCAGATAATTCGGGTACTGTTTCATTATTAAGAATTGGCCAACCGGGTCGCTATTTGTATTTTCTATATAAGTATACAAACGGCAGTATGGTTACAGCACCATTAGCCCCATGGATGACGGATGAATACCAGTACCGTCAAATAGCATGTGGGATTCTTTCATGTGAAAATATGTTACCAGCAAGCTTGTATTGGCATGACGGAGAGCTAACCCATCTTCATATAGGGTATTTATATCCGCCTGATATACAATATTTCATTAAACTGTACAGCTGGCCTGAATCAATGAATCATTTTCCTAGTGATTTTCGCCGCGTAATGACAAAAGAAATATTTGATACATGTCGTAGCAGTATTGAGCCTTTGGGGTATGGTTTTATCGAGAGGTGACAGATGTCAAATGGAGCAAATTATGTTCATATGCAGCTTCGTGGGGGACTTGAGAATTATATCAAGTCTCAGTATTTTGGAAAGACTCCTGTTCTATTGGAAGCTGTAAGCGATAATCTCGACGATGAAGGTTTATTATACAGAAAGCCTTATATTGAATCGTCACCTGCATACAAAAGCGTTGAAAATGGCATTAATAAATCTAATCTACAAGAATGGATGAAGTCATTTTTTAATAGAATGTCCGAATCTGGCCTGGGAGTTTATCAGGCTCCTTTTAAACATCAGATTGATGCATTGGAAAGCTTTAGCGCTGGAAAGGACTTATTTGTTTCGACAGGTACTGGTTCAGGTAAGACAGAGTGTTTTATGTGGCCATTGCTTGCCAAACTAGCAGAGGAGGCTAGAACGGGAGCCACCTGGGATTTAAGAGGTGTTAGAACGATCATAATGTATCCCATGAACGCCCTGGTTTCGGATCAGGTAGGGCGTTTAAGAAGGCTGATAGGTGATCCTGAAGGAAGATTTATCAAAATCTTGAGAGATATTTGTGGTGGTGGTATACGCAGGCCTCAATTTGGAATGTATACGGGCAGGACACCATATCCAGGGCTGGAACCTAATAAGGCGCAAGATCACCAATTAGAAAACACACTTTCTAGAATGGTGTCCCCAGAGAATGACGAAGAGAAAGAGTATTTCAAAAAGCTTGTTGATGAAGGAAAAATTCCTGCAAAGATAAATATGCAAGCCTTTTTAGAACGTTTGCATAATAGTCAACATATTCCAGATCCGGAGGATGCAGAATTAATTACTCGTTATGAAATGCAACAGTTCTGTCCTGATATATTGATCACCAACTATTCCATGTTGGAATATATGCTATTACGGCCTAGAGAGAAAAAAATCTGGGAGAGAACTAAAGAGTGGTTAGCTGCCTCACCCGATAATAAGCTTTTGTTTATCATCGATGAAGCACATATGTATCGGGGGTCATCAGGAGGTGAAGTAGCACTTCTGATACGGCGCATGCTCCATAAATTGAATATTGATCGAAATAAAGTCCAATTTATATTAACCACTGCTAGTATGCCCGACAAAGAGGATAGTGATAGACAGAAGGTAATGCAGTTCGCCAGAAATCTAACAGCAGCATCTTCGTCACATGAATTTGTCTATCTGACTGGAGAAAGGGAAGACATAAGTGGATTAGCAAAATATGATATCCCGTACGAGAAGTTCTTTGCTCTAGAACCAAGTTTGTTTGAGGAAGACGCTACTAGAATAGACGCATTAAATAAATTTTGGGAAGGAATTGAGGACTGTCCGGCACCATTCTCTTCTATCGAGAATGCTGCAGAATGGATGTATGACAATCTTGTGCATTATAGACCGTTCTATGAATTAATGGTTAAGTGCAGAGGAACAGCATGCTCGCTTGATGAACTTGCAGACACTATATTTGTAAAACGCGAAAACGATGAAGCACTTGCAGCTGTCAGTGTTCTATTGGCGATTGCACCTATTGCGAGGAATAAGAAGGGGGCAGTACTATTCCCTGCAAGAATGCATATGCTTTTCAAAGGTATTAAAGGAGTGTATGCATGTACGAATCCTAATTGCCCACATAGTCATACAGACGGTACCTTGACTATAGGGAATGTATTTCTTTCAGATGGCAATATGATATGTCCTGAGTGTAACAGTACCGTTTATGAGCTATACAACGATAGACGTTGTGGAGCTATATTTTTTAAGGGATATATCTTTGAAGATGCACTAGATCATCCAGGAAGAACATATTTATGGCGCTATTCTGGACAACTTCTTGATAGAAGAATGAAGGAAATACATCTGTTTATTCCTTCGAGCGATTATATCCCGCCTCAAAAGCAAGGTAAGAATCCTATTATGCCTTGCTATTTAGATACTCAAAGTGGATTTATAGACTTCAAAGATGATTCACTGGATGGGCAGCCGGGGATTCGAAAACTCTACTATTGTAATTACTCCGCAAAAGGAAGACCGGCGATAATAACATTTTCAACATGCCCGCACTGCCGACATACGTTTTCTATGTCACAATTGACATCATTCAGCACGAGAGGTAATCA
>ONYJ01000134.1 GCA_900322025.1 uncultured Bacteroidales bacterium
ACAAGCAAAATATCAGACTGCACAACCCTTTCTACATCCCAGTTCTGCATATAAGAAGAAACTGTTTCCGCCAAATCGTCGTAATCTACCAAAACCGCCCCCGGAAGCTTCTTAGCAAAAATTCTATCCTCCTTATTATCAAATAATTCCGGCAGCATAATATGCGAATCCTTTACTATACGATTCAGATGGTTTAGCAAATGGCGTACAACATACTCCAAATCGTCAGCCCACCATATACAGTAGGTTTCTAACGCGTCCTCCAGCACAGAATTTGCACATAGTTCCTCAGAATAAATATGCCTGAATAGTTCAACAGCATCTTTCATAGAAGGAGATGGATTCTCCAAATAGTTTCTAAAATACTCCTTACTCACCATGGATGAATAAATCCCTTTCAAAGGAGTTTCAAAGTCATTCCATGTAATAGAGGCATTACTACAATAATTCAGAAATGCAGAATCAGCCCTCACTAATTCAGAAAATGCGTTTTTAGCGAATTTACTATTTTGCTCTATCGCCTTGATATTCGGAGAATACTTGCGCTCTTGAGTATGCACTTTATCTACAGCTAATACAGATAGTGAATAAGGCAGCAGGGCCATAAGACAGTACAGTTGGCGTGTCTTGTCCAAAGAGAGGATAAGTTCCTTCTCTGCGGCAGCTATATCGCTGGAACCTACAGTAATCCTACTGTATAACTCCTTAAAAGCTTTTATTCTTATAAGTGATCTGCTTATCATCTGCAATAGTAATAACTCGCAAATATAATACTTAGAATCTGTTTTTGAGTGATTCATATCCGAGAAATTAAAAATTCAAACAAATCAACTCTTATTCTTAGATTTTTATTTTTATCTTTGCAAATCAATTTTAAAATTTTACACGATTATGTATCAAGAGGATTTTGAAAATTCTTTCTCGCAAGAAAAAAGTGGGGATGATATTTATTCAAAACCGGTAAGAGCCGGTAAGAGGACTTATTTCTTCGATGTTAAAGCTACTAAGAACAACGATTACTATCTAACCATAACTGAAAGCAAACGCAAATTGGAAAAGGATGGTCGTTTCTCTTATGACAAGCACAAGATTTTCCTCTACAAGGAGGACTTTGAAAAGTTTGCTGCAGGGCTAGAGGAAGTTGTGCAGTACATCAAGGAAAAATGCCCTGTACAAGAGAGAGTTTACACAGAATCTCCAGAAAATATGGCACCAGCCCCAAAAGAAAACACTGAGTTTACTGATATTGACTTTGACAAACTCTAAAATCTTGAAAAGGAAAAAGTCCAATCGGAATATAAGCTGAAAATAAGATAAATAAATAACGAGAGACCGGCTAAACGCTGTTTAGTCGGTCTCTTTTTGTTGGGATACAAAGCTATTACATTACTCAGAAAAAGATCGGCAAAGTAGATTTTGTAGGCATTGATACAGGCAGACAAAAACCACAATGGGCAGTTAAAATAAAATGGTCAGACAGATATACAGAACGCCCGGGAGAACTAGAGTCCTTATTATGGTAAGGACCAAAAAATGGATTAACTGATGCTATTGTTACAAGTGAAACAGTAACTATGATGAAGGATTGTACTTCACCTTATGCCTGCAGCTTGTTATGCATATACCGTGGCTGTTGCTTGTGTCCTCCTTTGCAGGTTTCCTTGCCGTGGTATCTTTAGGAGATTTTCTTGATTGTATCTTGCGGGATGGTGATAGGAATGGGCTCGCCTAGAAAGCGGGGCTTCTCGCCAAAGAGGATGTCAAGGACGGCTTTGGTGCGGGCTAGTTTTTCGCGCAGGTACATGCGGATGCGCCAGACTCTGGAGACAGTGTTTTTGGCGTTAAAGGCAACGGCATTGATGCCCAATTGTTTGCAGATATAGAGTGCCCTCTGGTTGTGGAATTCTTGGGAGATGATAGTGAAGGAATTTTGGCCGAAGACCTTCTGGGCGCGGATCATGGAATCAAAGGTGCGGAAACCGGCATAGTCGAGTACAATGCAACTGTCTGGAATGCCTTTGGATACGAGGTCGTTTTTCATGTATTGAGGCTCGTTGTAGGACTTATGGTGGTTGTCTCCGCTAATCAGAACAACCTTGATCTTGCCTGCTTTATAGAGTTCTACCGTGGCTTTTATGCGGTTGAGGTAGTAAACGTTAGGACGGCCGGTGCGGCCAAGAGGGCTAGTGCCAAGAAGTAGGCCAACATCGTTATTTGGAATGTCGTTTAGATTGTTGAAAATCTTGCCTTTGGAGTTTTTAACAACAATATGGTTGCACAAGGCAACTATCGCGATGCCGATTATACAGAGAAGAAGGAATAACTTGAAGAGCCTTTTCATATTCTTTTCAGCGTTTCAAATGGAATTAATGCAAGAAAGATACAAAAAGATTACTGAACTAACCAAAGCGGCCGTTGATTTTTTTTGACAACCGCATAGTTTATGCTTAAATTTGCTTTATCGGAAATACTTTGAAGCGGATTTCCCTCTATACATTAGATACTTAACACTTTATGAAAATGATTTGGTGCTTTTCTTTTATCACGATGTTGCTGAGCCTGTTTTCCTGCTCAGAGGCCAAGTTTAACGATATGGATGTAACGGAGTTCAGCCTGCTTCTAAAAAAGAATGAGGCGGCTCTGATAGATGTGCGTACTGAAAAAGAGTATGCCGAAGGTCATATCGCAGAAGCCGTGAATGTGGATTTCTATAACAAATCGTTCCTTCGTCTGGTTGAGGATGCCTATCCAAAAGACAAGCCATTGGCTGTTTATTGCCGTAGCGGAAAGCGCAGTGAAAGCGCCGCAAAACTGCTGACAGAAGCAGGATATACGGTTTATAACCTAAAGGGCGGTTATCTCGCATGGACAGAGGCAGAGCTTAGGATTACTAAGTATGAAGTAGAGATATTCAAGACAAAGAAGGGATATCCGGTTGCAATATATTTGATAAAGCACGGAACACTGGCTATTGAATATGACGGACTTACTATCCATGTGGATCCTGTGGGCGAGTATGGCAAACATACAGACTATGCAACCGAGTTTCCGAAGGCAGATGTGATTCTTGTAACTCACGAACATCCTGACCATCTGGATGATACCGCAATTACTG
>ONYJ01000140.1 GCA_900322025.1 uncultured Bacteroidales bacterium
AGATGTTGGGATTGGCCCGTACCGGCGAGAACTATGTGCGTACAGACGTGCCTAAAGAAGAAGCTCTTGACTTTTTCGGTAAAAAGGGTGATGAATATAAGACAGAGTTGATAAGCGAACTTAAAGACGGTACAATCTCTTTCTATACCAACGGAAACTTTACCGATCTCTGCCGTGGGCCGCATATCATGTCAACTTCGGCAATAAAAGCAGTCAAACTCACATCCATTGCAGGAGCTTATTGGCGTGGCGACGAAAAACGCAAGCAGCTCACTCGCATATACGGAATAACTTTTCCTAAGAAAAGTATGTTGGATGAGTATCTGAAAGTGCTTGAAGAGGCCAAGAAAAGAGATCATAGAAAACTTGGCAAAGACTTGGAACTCTATGCTTTTAGCCAGAAAGTGGGGGCCGGGTTGCCGCTATGGCTTCCGAGAGGAGCAGCACTGCGTACTCGTCTGGAGAATTTCTTGCGTAAGGTGCAGAGCGATTATGGTTATCTGCCGGTAATTACTCCGCATATAGGACAAAAAGAATTATATGTAACAAGTGGCCACTGGGCAAAGTATGGTCAAGATTCATTTAGGCCTATTACCACCCCTCAAGAGGGGGAGGAGTTTTTACTCAAGCCGATGAATTGCCCGCACCACTGCGAAATATATAAAACCAAACCTCGTTCATATAAGGATTTGCCAATAAGATTTGCCGAGTTCGGTACCGTTTACAGGTATGAGCAGAGCGGTGAGCTTCATGGTCTTACCCGTGTAAGAGGGTTTACTCAAGATGATGCTCATCTGTTTGTGAGGCCAGACCAGCTTAAAGATGAGTTCTGTAAGGTTATAGATATAGTTCTATATATCTTTAAGACTTTGAAATTTGAACAGTACACAGCACAGGTTTCTTTAAGAGATAAAGTAGATCATAGCAAATACATAGGTTCTGACGAAAATTGGGAAAAGGCAGAACAGGCTATAATTGAGTCTGCTGCAGAGAAAGGGCTGAAAACTAAGATTGAGTACGGAGAAGCAGCATTCTATGGTCCTAAGCTCGATTTTATGGTGAAAGATGCTCTTGGTCGCCAGTGGCAGCTGGGTACCATCCAAGTAGATTACAATCTTCCTGAAAGGTTCGGCTTGGAATATACGGGGGCCGACAACTTAAAGCATCGCCCGATAATGATTCATAGGGCGCCTTTTGGTTCTATGGAGCGTTTTGTTGCAGTTTTACTGGAACATACAGCCGGTAATCTGCCGTTATGGCTCACTCCGGATCAGTGTGTGGTTCTTCCTGTAGGAGAAAAATACGTTGATTTTGCTAAAAAAGTTTGCAATTCATTAAAAAATTGCGATATTCGCACCTCCTTAGACGACCGCAACGAGACTATAGGCAAGAGAATAAGGGAAAACGAGCTGAAAAAGATGCCTTATCTGTTGGTTGTAGGAGAAAAGGAAATGGAGGAGAATAGCGTTGCTGTTCGCCAGCAAGGTGGTGTAAATCTTGGAGTTATGAAGGTAGAAGATTTTGCCGCTTTTATTAGTGAAAAAATAAAGGAGGAACTAGGAGAACCGGTTAAACCTTCTGAAAAATAAATATGTTTAACTTAAAATAGGAGGATAGAGTATCGCCGCATTCAAACCGCGTTCCGGTGGTTTTAAGCCGCAAGGAACCAACCAATTCCACAAGCCAGCAAACTCTGCAGGTAAGCCTGGCTTGAAAGGGTCTGATAAATTTCGTAAAGAAGATGAGGGCCCGCGTTGCAATGAACAGATCAGAGTACCCGAAGTAAGGGTCGTAGGAGATAACGTGCCTGAGCAGAAGATTTACCCAATAGCTCAAGCGTTGAAAATGGCCCAGGATCTGGAGCTTGATTTGGTTGAGATAGTGCCTAATGCAACCCCTCCTGTATGTAGGATAGTCGATTATCAGAAATATCTCTATCAGCAGAAGAAAAAGGCAAAAGAGATGAAGGCCAATGCAGCTAAAACAGAAATAAAGGAGCTGCGATTTGGACCGAACACAGATGAACACGACTTTCAATTTAAGTTGAATCATGCCAAGAACTTTCTCAAAGATGGCTGTAAGGTGAAGGCGTTTGTGTATTTCAAAGGGCGCTCGATCCTATTCTCGGAGCAGGGAGAAAAATTGCTTTTGAGATTTGCAGTTGAGCTTGAGGAGTTTGGCAAGGCTGAAAAAATGCCTCTTCTTGAGGGAAAGAGGATGAGTATGATAATTGCACCTATTAAAAAAAAGTAAAGATATGCCAAAATTAAAGACCAAGTCCAGTGCCAAAAAGCGTTTCGAGCTTACTGG
>ONYJ01000120.1 GCA_900322025.1 uncultured Bacteroidales bacterium
CCAAAGGTTGATGCAGATATTTTTATAGATGATGCTAACCTTGGCGGCTTGCCGGATTGGGGAGAAATTTACGAAATGATAAATGGCAAGGTGCAAGCAAGGGCAAAGCGAAAAAGAAAACGTTTATTTAAGATATTCAGATAAATAGCGTATATAAATGTGAAGCCTATTTTTAGTGTTCCTAATGATTTAAGAAGGTTGTAGAACAGAAAGAAACAGTATATATATTCAAGCTTTTTTACATTTTCTTTAGGCAAGTATCATCTCAGGATTTTTTTGCAATGACAATTTTAAACAATGAGAGTAGTAGATTTAAAAGAATTACGTCAGATACAGTTGGAAATTTTAGATGATATCCATAGGTTTTGCGTGTCTGAATCCATTAAATACTCCTTATGTTTTGGAACATTGCTCGGGGCTATTCGGCATAAAGGATATATTCCTTGGGATGATGATATAGACATAATGATGCCAAGAGAGGATTATGAAAAGTTTGTATCATCATACAAGTCTAATAAGAATGAAATTTGCGATTTAAGAAAGCATTCTCCTTCTGTTGAGATAGGGGTAAAAGTTTGTCGGAAAAACACCATAATGACAGACTTAGCTTTAGGCAGAAGTATGTGGGGGATTAATATAGATATATTTGCTATAGATGGTGTACCTTCTGACATTAAAGAGCACTACAACAATATTCTTAGAATGCGCAAGACGTTGTCCAGAATTTGCCCTTTTTATAGAGTTGTTGGCAAGAATAGGTTTCTTTGGTTTGTAAAGTATTTGACTAAGCGATTGATATACCCATACTTTGGCACTGTACCAACTTTAAAGCAGGCTATAGATTCAAAGTCTGCTTCTTTTCCTTTACATAACTCTGCCTATGGGGGAGTAATCATAGGGGGATATGGCCTTAGAGAGATTCTTCCTGTTACCGTATTCGAAACTTATTGTGATATTTTATTCGAGGGTAGAATTTATATGTCAATTGCTGATTACGATACCTATTTGTCTGCTATTTACGGTAACTATATGCAACTACCTCCCGAAGAAAAACGGGTTACGCACCATTTGTATGATGTTTTTATAGAGGACTGAATATGAACATAATTCCTATTCTTTTTACATTCGATCAGTCTTTAGAAATGCCAGCAGGAGTGTGTATTACATCTTTATTAGAGAATTCAGAACCCGATACTTTCTATGATATTTTTATTCTTCACGGGCCTCATTGCGATTTTTCGAGCGGACTATTGAATAGACTACCAGAGCAATATTCAGAAAAATGCCGAATAGCATTTAGAAAAGTGGAAGGTGAGTTCGTAGGAGGATATGAAATTCGCGGTATTCCAGAAACCGCATATTACAGATTAATTTCTCCCGAACTCATACCTGAATATGACAAAATTCTTTATTCCGATGTTGATGTGATATTTAGAGAGGATCTTTCCAAATATTACAATACAGATATTGGGGATAATTATTTTGCTGCTGTAGATAATTGTTCCAGATTGAGATTAGGCGAGAGGATATATATTAATGAAGAATTGGGAATCAACTGGGAAAATGGATATTATTATTCAGGAAATCTGGTAATAAATTCAAAGCAATTACTTAAAGATAATAAGTTGGATGAGTTTCGGGCATTGGGTAAGCGCAATTTTCTGCAGCAGGATATGGACATTATGAATATTGTTTGTAACAAGCGTTTTTATGCCTTTGGTCCCTCATTTTGTATGACTGTTCAGCTTTATGGTTTGATTGTAAATCGTAGAGCAGAGATGGAAGAACTATTTGGTCGTAGCGAGATAGAGCATACTCTGACTAGCGGAATCGTTCATTATAATGGGGAGAAGCCATGGAAGGGTTTGTGCGTAAATATGGATATATGGTGGGAGTATTATAGGCGTTCGATATTTTTTGACGAGAAATTTGCATATAATTTTTGGAATAATATGCACAATATTCTTGTAAACCTATCTTTTAAGAAACGCTTGAAAGTGTTGTTGCGTTATCCTTTAGACAGGAAGCAGTGGAAGTAGAGATAACGGTATAAAACACTGTAACAGGCTTTTACTAATGTATAGTATATAATAATTATAAACACAATAAGATGGCAAAGAAAGTATATCTCGGCATGATAGCCGATATAATGCATCCCGGGCTGATAAATATTATTAATGAGGGTGCAAAGTATGGTGATCTGATTATAGGACTTTTTACCGATAAGGCGATAGCAACTCACAAGCGCCTTCCTTATTTGACATATAAGCAGCGAGAGGCGGTTGTCCGTTCTATTAAAGGCGTGTTCGATGTTGTTCCACAGGAAGAATGGAGCTATGTTCCAAATCTGATGAAATACAAACCAGATTTTATTATACATGGCGATGATTGGCAGGAAGGTTCTGAGAAATATCTGAGGGACGAAGTATTCAAGGTTATGGAAACTTTGGGAGGCAAGGTAATAGAAATACCTTATACTAAAGGTATTACTTCCGGAGGTTTAGCCAAAGAAATGGAGTCTATGGGAACTACTCCTGAGGCTCGTATGAAAAGTTTGAGACGCTTGTTATCTGCTAAGCCCGTAGTGAGAATTATAGAATCTCATAATGGTTTAACGGGGCTTATTGCAGAGCATGTTAGTGTGGATGTGCACGGTCAGCATCGTGAATTTGATGGTATGTGGGCCAGTTCGCTCACAGATTCTACTTCTAAGGGTAAGCCTGATATTGAGGCCGTTGACCTTACTACTCGTTTGCACGACTTGAATGATACCTTGGAGGTAACTACAAAGCCTGTTATTTATGATGGTGATACAGGAGGTAAGATAGAACACTTCGTTTTTACAGTTCGCACACTTGAACGCTTAGGAATTTCTGCTGTTATTATTGAAGACAAGGTAGGCTTGAAGCAAAACTCTCTGTTTGGAACAGACGCTGTTCAGACTCAAGATACTATCGAAGGTTTTTGCGCTAAGATTCAGGCCGGTAAAAAAGCTCAAATAACTCGCGATTTTATGATTATCTCTCGTTGTGAAAGTCTGATAGCCGGAAAATCTGTGGAAGATGCATTGGAACGTTGCCATGCTTATGTGGCAGCCGGGGCAGACGGTATTATGATTCATAGCAAGAATAAGGACGGTTTGGATGTTAAGGAGTTTTGCCTTCGCTTCAGAGAGAAGGATAGTCATACACCTATAGTGGCGGTTCCTACAACTTATAACCAGTTTACTGAAGAAGAATTGGCCGAGTGGGGTATTAATATAGTTATATATGCAAACCACATGTTGCGAAGTGCGTATCCTGCAATGGTTAAATGTGCTGAGAGAATTTTATCGACCTCCCGTTGCATGGAAGCCAGTGATGAATACTGTATGCCTATTAAGGAGATCCTCAACTTGATACCGGGAACTAAAAAGAAATAAGACTTATGATTAGGCCTGAATTTTTTGTTAATGCTCTTGTAGAGGAGGGGGTTGATTGTTTTGCCGGTGTGCCAGACAGTCTGCTGAAGAATATGTGTGCATATATCACAGATCACTTTGATTCCTCTCACAATATCATTGCTGCCAATGAAGGTGCCGCTGTAGCTTTTGCAGCCGGGCATTATCTTGCAACAGGTCGTCCTGCTTGCGTCTATATGCAGAATAGTGGAGAAGGTAATATTATAAATCCTTTAGCTTCGCTTACAGACAAAGAAGTGTATAATATTCCGGTATTACTCCTTATTGGCTGGAGAGGTCGTCCGGGTGTGCATGATGAACCGCAACACGTGAAGCAAGGTAAAGTAACTACTACTCTTCTGGATGCGATGGGAATCAGTTATGAGGTGCTGACTAAGGATGAATCTGAGGCTAAGGTACAAATCAGCAGGGCTATAGAAGCGCTTCAAAATAAAGAAGTATTTGCCTTGATTATAGAAAAGGATACATTTGAAAGTTATAAACTTGAGAATGTTGAGGTAAATAATCTCTCTTTGGGTAGAGAAGAAGCTATTAGTTTAGTGGCAGCTTCATTGCAAGAAGACGATTGTATTGTATCTACTACCGGTATGATTAGCCGTGAACTTTTTGAATATCGTACTGCCATGGGACAAGGACATGAGCGTGATTTTCTGACTGTGGGCTCAATGGGACATGCATCTCAGATAGCGCTGGGTATCGCCTTGGCGCAGCCGCAGCGTAGGGTATGGTGTTTTGACGGAGATGGAGCCGCCATTATGCACATGGGGAGTATGTGTATAGTTGCAAGTAAAAAACCTACGAATTATATACATGTAGTATTTAATAATGGCGCTCACGATAGCGTTGGCGGTCAGCCAACGATAGGCTTGGAAATAGATTTACCTGCAGTAGCAATGGCTGTAGGTTATCAGAAAGCAATTAGTGTAAATAATAGAGAAGAACTTCTAAAAACACTACCAGCCCTGAATGGTTATGGTGGGCCTATCTTTCTTGAAATAAAGGTAAAGAAAGGTAATCGTAAGGATCTTGGCCGTCCGACAACTACACCTATTCAAAATAAGGAGGCTCTGATGGCTTTCTTGCAGAAATGAAAATTGCTCTGCTCTCAGATATACATGCTAATGTAACGGCCTTTGAGGCTGTTTTAGCAGATGCTTCTAATGTTGACGCTTATGCTATTGTAGGCGATTTGATTAATTATGGGCCACGCCCTAATGAGGTTGTGGATATATTATCTAATCTTGATAAACCTCTATTGATTAGTATATGGGGGAATCATGAGTATTCTATTTTTGGAGGAAATCTTGAGAGGTTTTCTTCCGAACGCGGACGAGTGGTCTTAAAATACACTAATGATATTATAACGCAGAAGACTCGTGATTATCTTTATTATAGCATGGAACGTGGTGGCTTTAAAGAGCTTGTGCTTAAAGATAAGGCTTTAATGTTTATGCATGGCAATTTAGACGATCCGTTTTGGGGAAAATTTGGGATTAATCAGATGAATGATGAACGTTTTGCCAAATATGACTATGTAGTGAGCGGACATTCTCATATACCTCACTATGTAGAATATTTCTTTACATCTGACAATATAGCCTATCGAAATAAGAAGCGTACCATTTTTATAAATCCCGGTTCAGTAGGGCAGCCGCGAAACCACAATCCTTATGC
>ONYJ01000059.1 GCA_900322025.1 uncultured Bacteroidales bacterium
GATTTCCGAGGGTGGCTCATGCGAAGATGTATTGGAGGTAATTAGAAACTATGGTATTTGTCCGGAAGAAGCAATGCCTGCACCAGGCTCTCTAACAGGAGATTCTTTGGCTAATTTTAAAGTTTTCTTTCCGGAACTGGAAAAAAAGGTAACCGCTATTGTAAAGCATAGTGCCAAAGAGCCTATGGTTGGATGGAAAGATACGGTTCAGACATTGATAGAGAAGTTTATAGGAGCCTGTCCTGAGACATTTGTATATGAGGGTACAACCTATACTCCAAAATCATTCGCTAAGAGTCTTGGTCTTGATTTAGACAATTATGTAAGCCTTACAAGCTATACGCATCATCCCTTTAATAAGTGGTTTGTAATAGAGTCTCCTTACAAGTGGAGGTTAGAACCAAGTTACAATATACCTATTGAAAAACTTATGAGCGTATTAGATGAAGCTATAGATGCAGGCTATACCATTGCTTGGGGAGGCGATGTTTCCGGAGATTTTAATCGTAGGGGATTGGCTATGCTTCCGAATGGTGTAGAACCTACACAGGCACTCAGGCAAGAGCAGTGGGACGATTGGCGCTTTACCTATGACCATGTTATGCTTATTTACGGCAAGGCGGTAGATGAGAGTGGCAAGCCATACTATATGGTTAAGAATTCATGGGGGAAGAGTGGTTATTACAGCGGTATCTGGTATATGTCTCGCGACTACATGGCTTTGAATACTACTTACATTTTCCTTAATATCAATGCCCTGCCAAAGAGCCTCAGACAAGAAGTTAAACGATGAGAAAGAATGAGAAAACAACGAATAATTTATAGCATGGCAGTGAGCATGTTTAAAATTTTGCTAAACAGTATAATAATTTCGTGTTTTGTTATATCCATACTATCTTGTGGTAAATCTCCGGACACTATACCAACTACTCCAGAGGATGATACACCACCCCAAGACAATATTGTTATGCCTACTCACATAAAAGTATCTGTTTCCGGTAATACATTACCTATTAAGATTGTTGACAATAGTGCAACAAGGGCTATAGTTGAAGCTCTCAAAAAATCTTCTATCACTTTTACAGCACAAGATTATGGCGGCTTTGAAAAGGTAGGCCCTCTTGGGCGTTCTTTTCCTTCAAACAATGAGCAAATTACAACACAACCCGGAGATGTTGTGCTATACTCAGGGAATCAAGTAGTTCTGTTTTATGGTAGCAATACATGGAGCTATACACGCTTAGGAAAGATAGAATATTCCACGATAGAAGCATTGAAAAGCTTCTTAAAAGCAGGCGAAGGGAGCATTACAATGACATTATCGCTGCAATAGGCGATAGAGGTGAGGTGTTCTTTTTATGGAAAAGCTAATATTAACATTACTAACTGCATTTCTCTTTATGAGTTGTAATCAGTCTCAACAAAATACAGCTATCCTGCAATCCGGAGCAATTACAGTAAATCTGTACTACACAGGCACTAACGGCAGTGCTAAAAAATTTGTAGAGGAAATGGAAAATAGTGGCACCGCTCAAGCCATACGTCAGGAGAAAGGCAATTTACGATATGAGTATTTCTTTTCCTCGGCCAATCCGGAAACAGTTCTTTTGATAGATAGTTGGACAGATCAGGAGGCAATTGATGCTCATCATAATTCGCCGATGATGCAGACAATAATTACGCTTAGAGAAAAATACAATCTGCACATGACGGTTGAACGCTATTACCGAGCCGAGCAGGATATGCCTGCAAAAGATGAGGCTTTTATCAGAAAATAAATGATTATAGAAGGTACTACTAATGTTTGTAAAGTGGCAAACAGAAAATTATAAGTGAATATAAATTGATAGAATTATGAAAAAAGATTTAGGACTCGTACAGGCTATTTATCCGATGCCTGTACTTATGGTAGCCGCTTACGATGAAAACGGCAAGGTAAATGTAATGAACGCAGCATGGGGTATGATTTGCGCCATGGACAAGGTTGCTCTTTTTATAGACGAGGAACATAAAACCACACAAAATATACTGAAAAGCAAGGCTTTTACGGTAAGCATAGCCGATAGCAATCATATAGATGTGGCAGACTTTTTTGGTATTGCTTCCGGCAATAAGATGAACGATAAATTTGAGCGTACCGGCTATACTGCTGTTAAGAGCCAACATGTAAATGCTCCAATAATAGATGAGTTTCCTGTGGTAATGGAATGCAACTTGGCCGATGTTATCAGCAACGATTATATGTACTGTATTGTAGGCCACATTGTTAATGTGGCAGCCGATGAAAAAGTACTTTCGGATAACGGAAAGATTGCTCCCGAAAAGCTGAATGCACTTATATTCGATCAGTTTCAGCATGGCTACTATGTTACAGGTGAAAAAGTGGGCAAGGCCTGGGATGCCGGTAAGAAACTAATGAACCGATAAATATATTCTTTATTTGCCGGATAGA
>ONYJ01000121.1 GCA_900322025.1 uncultured Bacteroidales bacterium
AGTTTTCTCTGTGTTGGCTTGGATACGGATATAGAAAAGATTCCGGTTTGCATCAAGGAGCAGGTAAGGGCAGCCTCTACAGATGAAACAGAGGCCATCTTCCTTTTTAACAAGCAGATAATAGATTCTACAGCCGAGTATTCGGTTGCATATAAAATAAATACAGCCTTTTATGAGGCTGCCGGAAGTGCCGGTATGCTTCAGATGGAGCGTACTGTATCTTACATAAAAGAGAATTATCCCGATATTTTTGTTATTGCAGATGCTAAGCGCGGGGATATTGGCAATACTGCAAAGCAATATGCCAAGGCTTTTTTTGAGAAAATGGATTGCGATGCAGTTACATTATCTCCATATATGGGTGGCGATGCAATAATGCCATTCTTACAGTACGAAGGTAAGTGGGCTATAATATTGGCTCTAACTTCTAATGTTACGGCAGAAGATTTTGAAACTCTCAATACTACTTCTTCTGCGACCGGTACCGACATGCTTCTGTATGAGAGGGTGTTGCACCATAGTGCCAAGTGGGGAAACAAAGACAATATTATGTTTGTGGTAGGAGCAACACGGCCGGAGCAGTTAAAAAGAATACGCCTTATATGTAAAGATCATTTCTTGCTTGTTCCGGGAGTTGGAGCTCAAGGAGGAAGTGTGGAAGATGTGGCTAATGTGGGCATGAATTCTTCGTGTGGCTTGCTTATAAATTCTTCAAGGGGGATAATATATGCAGATTCTTCAGAAAATTTTGCAAAGGTTGCGGCGGTAAAGGCAGCTGAACTTGTAGAACAAATGAAAGGTTTTCTGAAATAAGTTTTTATTTGTTGTATATGAGAACTTTTAGGATTCTATTCTTTTTATGCGTTTTTTCTTGTACAATTAACGCACAGGCACAGCAGTTCAAGCAAGAAAACGAAAAAAGCCCTTATTATACCAACAATAAGGTTAATACAATAAAAGTTCTGTTTACTTCCGACCTTCATTCTTGTGCCGATAGGTATGCTCGGCTCACAAGCTTTATAAACAAAAAAAGACAAGATGCTCTTTCTCACGGTTATGGGGTTGTTACCGTGGATGCCGGAGATATGGCATTTGGAACTCTGTATTCGGCTTTTTTTGAAGTAGATGCAACTGAGTATAGGCAGCTTGCCTTGGCCGGATATGATGCGTTTGTGTTTGGTAATCACGATTTTGACTTAGGTTTAAAGTCGTTGGCCTATATGTTTTATAACTCGAGAATTTTAGGCAAGTCTTTACATCCGATAGATGGAACAAAATTGAACTTTCCTATAAATGTAACGGCTAACATAGATGGTGGCGACGATAAAACTTTTACCCAAGCGCTATCGTATATAGGGCATCAGAGATATATTGTTTTAGAGCGAGCTGGGCTGAAAGTAGGCATTTTTGGTTTGTTAGGCAAGGATGCCTATGAGGTTAGCAATGTGAACGGCGTGTTATCTTACATGGAGCCTGTTAAAGCTGCGCAAAGAATAATTCCTCAACTCAAATCTATGGGGGTGGATATTATAATATGTCTTTCTCATAGTGGAGCCAAGGCCAAGGAGCAGAGCGAGGATGTGCGTCTTGCCAAAGAATGCCCGGAAATAAATCTTATAATCAGCGGGCACGATCATGAAGCTCTCTTTAAGCCTTATAGGGTGGGCGATACATATATAGTATCGGCAGGTGAAAACGGTTTCTTGCTGGGTGAAGTAGATTTATTGAAGAGCGATAAAGGTATAACTATAACCGATTACAATCTATTACTCATACCGGAAGATATTGAACCAGACAAGGCTACTTCTATTATAGTAGATTCTTTGAAAACAAAAGTGGCGGCACAGTTTACCAAACGCTATGGTGTTTCTATGTTTGATGTGATAGATACCATAAAAACACCTTTGTCTGCAACTATGGATTCTGCCGGCTTTAATCCTTTTGCCTATGATGTGGCAAGAGCCATATTCAATGTAGGATATTTTAGCCGCAAAGTTGTAGATACTGCCCGTTTGGTATCGGTAGTTCCTAATGGCGTAGTTAGGATGGGACTGCCTATAGGCCCTATAACTTACAGCGATGTATTTAACTCCCTTTCTCTTGGTAGAGATTCTCGGAATAATCCAGGCTATCAGCTGGTAATCTTTTATTTAACAGGAAAGGAACTTAAACGAATCTGTGAGTTTAATGTATCTGCTGCTCTGAGTAATCCTGATACATATCTAAATTTTTATGGGCTTAACTATACCTATAACTCTTTGATGCCCGGCTTTTTTAGGGTTAAAAAGGTGTATGTGCATGGCAAGGAGGTAGAGTCTTCACAACTATATCCGGTAGTTACAGACTTTTATACAGCCAGCAGTATCAGCCTTGCGCAAGAAAAATCTCATGGCTTATTAACAATAACCCCTAAGTCTGATACAGGAGTAGAAATATTTGATTTGGCCAAGTATTGTACTTTGAGGGGTGATATTCCCGGTTGGAATCTGAAATATGCAGATGTATCTGAGTGGTATACCTATGCCTTGTATTTGCGCGATAAGGTTATTCTAAACGACTCGTACCCGATACCTGCCGGAAAGGATGTAAGAAGTTATGTGCCTTACCTTATCCTATTGGCGATAATAGCAGCTATAGCCTTGCTGATTAAAAGGAGGCGCAATCGCCGCCGGGATAGAAGCGTTTGGTATTCAGAATAAAGCATAACATTTTAGACATAGCGTTGCGGCTTAATGTTTATAGCCTAATGTTTACAGCTTAACGCTTACAGTTTATCGTTTAATGCTTACGGCTCATTATAGCTTAATGTTAATGGCTTAACATTTATAGTTTACCGCCACCGCTCATAACTCTGTGGTTTAATGTTTATCGTTTACTGCTTACTGCTTATTGATTATCGCTTATAGCTTATAGCTTGTCGCCTACTGTTTATCGCCTGCAACCTACCGCTTAACGCTTAATACTTAACAATAATACTTTTCCGCTAACAGCTACAGTTAACGGTTATCCTTATCGTTCAACATCTAACACTTATAGCTTACCGCTTAGAGTTTTTATAAAACGTATGCAATTTCTTTA
>ONYJ01000028.1 GCA_900322025.1 uncultured Bacteroidales bacterium
AGTGGCAAGGAAATTATTTTTTCATCTTTGAATGCCATAACCTATTTTTTAGATTTTGAAACAGGAAAATTGTCGAGACAACCATTGGATGTTCTAAATACAATAAAGGGCTCGCCTTCGCTCGACCCGGAATACAAGAACTTGTATATAGGGCATGGAGTTTCCAGAAAAACACCTATGAGCTTACTGTGCATAGATTTGTTGAAGCATAAGATAACATACAAGTACTTAGATACTAAGGCATGGCGCAAATGGGGAGCTTTTGATTCTTCTCCTGTGGTAGCCGGCGGATATTTGATTTGGCCGGGAGAGAATGGAAGTATATACAAATTTGCTCGCGAACAGGGACAGCTGACACTCTTAGAAACTCTCAGGTATAAGGTGGGAGGGGTTGCACCGGGTATAGAATCGAGCATTGCAATATGGCGTAATTACGGATGGTTTCAGGATAATGCCGGCAATATAATCTGCATCAATCTAAACACAATGAAGCCTGTTTGGCATTACTCCAATAAAGACGATTCGGATGGAACAGTAGTTTGCCGTATAGAAGACGGAAACCCTTGTCTTTATGCCGCAAACGAGGTAGATAGGCAGGGAATGAGCGGATTTTGCAGTATAGTAAAACTTAACGCATTAGACGGAAGCTTGATATGGGAGCAGAAGATACCTTGCCGCCGTATCAATTTGGGAGGGAAAATTTTAGACGGAGGAATGTATTCCACTCCTCTTTTGGGCAATGGCGATTGTTCAGAAATGATGTTTGCAAATGTGTGCCGCAATAAGGCCGCTAAAACAAATGGAGAACTTGTAGCACTTTCTACAAAAGATGGAAGCATACTTTACAGTGTGCCGCTGAAGCAGTTCTGTTGGTCTTCTCCAGTGGCATTTTACGACAACGATAATCGTATGTACATATTTACAGGCGATGGTGAGGGTAATATATATCTGATAGAGGCTAAAACAGGAAAGGTATTACATAGCAGAAAGGTGGCTTATAACTTTGAGTCTTCTCCAACGGTATATGGGAATGCGGCCGTTGTAGGTTCAAGAGTTAACGGTATTTACAAATTTGTCATAAAATAAGGTTGCTTTAAGCAAGTTGCCAATATGCGATTTTAGAAGGTTTTGTGTATGAATAGTATAAATAGAGTTCTGTTTTTGGTATGCTGTATAAGTCTGTTTTCTTATGGATTACAGGCCCAAGGGAAATTCAAGAAATTTGGAGAGGGTAATATAATGCACCGTGCAGACAGTCTTAGAATAGATAGTCTGAAGCGTGCTGTCGCAGACAGTATTACAGCTGCAAGACGGCTCGCCTATGAACCCGTGCTCAGAGCTATGCGTGGTAAAGTGGAGGGGAGTTACAACTTTTGGTTATGTACTCCGGCAGGATACAATAAAGCCGATTCCTTGGCAGCCACAACTCCTTTGGTGATATTTCTTCACGGCAAAAGTTTATGCGGTAAAGACTTAGAAAAAGTGCGCCGTTACGGTTCCATAGATGCTGTTGAAAGAGGGAGAGAAATTCCGGCTATAGTGCTCGCTCCTCAGAATCCGGGGGAGTGGTGGAACCCAGACAAACTCTGCAAGATATTGGATTATCTGAAGGTAGAATATCCCTATGATACAACACGTGTACATGTGCTTGGTATGAGCTTGGGAGGATATGGCACCTTAGATTTTGTGGCAGCTCGTCCGGAGCGTGTAGCCGCAGCCGTAGCCCTATGTGGAGGCACTACAGCCAAGGATATAAGCAATATGGGAGAAGTTCCTCTGTGGATAATACACGGAACTGCCGATAAGCTTGTGAGTGTAAAGGCTTCTCAAGTAATAGTCAGAGAATTGGAAGACAGGCATCTGGCTCATAGGCTCAGATATGAGTGGCTTATAGGTGCCTCGCATTCATATCTTGCCAGATACTTCTATATGCCAAAGATTTATCAGTGGCTGTTATCTCATTCTCTCAAAGACGAAAAAAGGCCGGTAAACCGAGATGTGCATATATCAAAAGAAGATCAGAGTACGGTTTATTCTGGCTGGGGGAAAAAACCTTATATAAAGACTATCAGATAATTTTACTATATTTGCTCTGCAATGAGAAGGCTTCTCTCTATAGTTTTTGTATTAGTGGCAGACATAGCCTTAATGGTGCATGTTTTAGTGCCACATCATCATCATGGAGAGGCTACTGTAGTTCTACATACTCTTTCTCACGAAACTCATCATACTGCAGAAGCAGGCGAATGTCCTCTTGAAGAAGCAGGAGCCACCTCGCCAGAAAGTTGTTTTATTGCTGAGGCAGATCTTTTTCTCGCACGGAGTTATCAGACTCTCACCGATGATATATTGCAAGCCCTGTACATTACAGACCCTATCGGCCAGATAGAGGTTCCTACGGTGTACAGCAGTATTTTATACAAAAGGCAAGACTGTTGTTTTGTGTCTAAAACAATTGCGTTGCCGTTTGGCCTGCGAGCTCCTCCGGTTTGTTAGTTTTTCTATAATACTTATTAGTTTAAAGGGGGTAAACCACTCCCAGATTTATTAATAATTAGAAAACTATAAATACAAACCAATGCAATTGAGATATTTTATTCTTATCATACTGTCTGCTATTTTGCTGACAGGTTGCCACCATACTCACGAAGAAACCGAAGAACATCATAATCATTCATTTATCTATACAGCTTATTCAGGTAGTTATGAGCTTTTTGCAGAGGCCGATCCTATGGTAACCGGCAGGCACTCTCATGTGGTGGTTCATCTAACATCTCTTTCCGACTTTAAGCCGGTTATAGTTGAGCAGTTAAAGGCTACCTTAACTGTAGGTCAGGCGAGCGAAGAAAGTGAGGCAGAGATACTTTCATCTGGGATATATGAATTTGCTTTTGAACCGGCTGTGGCAGGCGAAGGATTGTTAACCATAAACTATGGAGATAAGCCTGCTGTTAATGTTACTGTATTTGCCGATGGACATTCTGCACATGAGGCAGTGGAAGAGGCTGAAATTAACAATACTAACGCAATAACATTTCCAAAGGAACAGAGTTGGAAAGTAAATTTTTCTACAGAAGAGTGCAAGAGTGGTCAGATAAGTAGGGTTGTAAAAGCTATGGCGCAGGTGCTACCTTCTGTTGGCGACGAGGCGGTGATAACAGCTCCGGTGGCAGGAGTGGTTACATTTGCTTCAGATGCCATTGTAGAGGGTAGGCAGGTTGGTGCAGGGCAAATTCTCTTTACTATAGATAACAGCTCTCTGAAAGACGATGGCAATATTGCGGTAATGGCGAGTCAGGCCGAGAGCGATTACAATCTGGCTAAAAGCGAATATGAAAGAAAAGCTGCATTGAGCCAAGATAAGATTGTTTCTGAGGCTGATTTAATGGAAGCAAAGAGAAACTATGAGAGTGCAAAAGCAAAATACGATAATCTTAGAAGAAACTATTCTTCAGGAAAACAGAGGGTTACAGCTCCATTTGGAGGCTATGTAACTTCTCTTACAGTGCGTAGCGGCGAGTTTGTGCAAACGGGGCAAAGTGTAATGTCTATATCAAAAGGAGGAAATCTGTATTTGAAAGCGGAACTTCAGCCAAAGTTCTATGAGGCTCTTCAAACCTTTTCTTCTGCCAACATAAAAATGCCATCGGGGCAAGTGGTTTCTTTGGATGAACTCGGTGGTTCTATGCTTTCTTATGGAAAGAGCATAGGAGCAAATTCTGCTCTTATTCCGGTAACATTTAAGGTAAAAGCCAACA
>ONYJ01000123.1 GCA_900322025.1 uncultured Bacteroidales bacterium
AGAATTTGCTCATCGCAGTATAAAATATGCCAGTGTGTTTGGCCTTGTTTCACTGCTATTGCTAATGATTACAGGCCATACTTCAGCTGTAACCGTAGCCCGCACCCAGCCTATGAAATTGGCGGCTATGGAGGGCTTATACAGAGGAGAAAACGGAACTCCTTTTGTGGGCTTTGCTATTCTGAATCCTAAAAAGAGTTACAACAACACAGAAAAGCCTTATATAGTAAACCTGTCTGTACCTAAGGCACTTTCGTTTATGGTAGATTCAGACTTTAACAGTTTTGTGCCGGGTATCAGCGATATTATAGAGGGCGGATATAAGTATAAAACTTTAGATGGAGAAGAAAAAACGGCTATCTCCTTTCAAGAGAAGGTAGAGAGAGGGAATATGGCCAGAAGGGCACTTGCATTGTACGGACAATACAAAGACGATCCTGATACTCTGAAGAGAAATGAAATACTCTCACAGGCCAAGTCGTATCTTGATGAAAATTTTGAATACTTTGGTTATGGCTTTCTCAAAAATCCGGAAGAAAGCATTCCTAACGTGCCATTGACTTTCTATTCTTTTAGAATAATGGTACTGCTCGGCGGATACTTTATTTTGTTTATGCTGTTATCTTACTTTTTCTGCCGAAAGAAAGTTTTGGAAAAGAAAAACTGGTTTTTGGCGCTGTCTATAATCTCAGTGCCTTTGGTATATATCTGTGCAGAGGCCGGTTGGGTTGTTGCGGAAGTTGGAAGACAGCCTTGGACCATACAAGATTTACTGCCTGTAGGTGCTTCTGTGTCAGGAGTATCTTCTAGTAATGTATGGACTACTCTTGTTATTTTTGCAGTGCTGTTTACAACTCTTCTTATAGCGGAATTGAAGATAGCCTTCAATCAGATAAAGAAAGGTCCGGAAGGAATTAAATGGAATTAAAAACTACTTTAAACAGATATAACAATGGCGACATATCATTTTCTACAGCTTTACTGGTGGGCAATCGTTTCGATTTTAGGAGCCGCCTTGGTATTCCTTATGTTTGTTCAAGGTGGGCAAACTCTCTTTGGAAGTGTTGCTAAAACAGAAGACGAGAAGAAAATTCTATTGTCTTTGTTTGGTCATAAATGGGAAATTACTTTTACAACTTTAGTAACATTTGGCGGAGCTGTATTTGCTTCATTCCCTTTGTTTTATTCTACGAGCTTTGGGGGCGCATATTGGCTTTGGATAATCATATTGCTGTCTTTTGTGATTCAAGCTTTTTCATACGAATTCAGGAGCAGAGAAAAGAACTTGCTTGGCAAAAAGACTTACGAAGCTTTCTTGAAGATAAATGGTTTTGTGGGTACGATGCTGATAGGTGTGGCTGTTGCTACATTTGTTACGGGGGGGAATTACTCCATGGATAAAATGAATCTAACTCTTGGAGCTTCTAATATGGTATCGTTCTGGACCAATGATTATAGGGGCTTAGAACTTATAATTAAGCCTGTTAATCTGCTGCTTGGTATTGCTGTTTTCTTAGTGGCTAGATTGTTAGGCCTTTTGTTTGTGTTTACTCAATGCTCTAAAATGGAGGGCGATGCAGCAGCGGATATGGTTACTAGGAGCCTTAGTAAGATTAAAGTTACTTGGTCTGGTTTTTTGGCCTTTTTTCTAGCCTTTGTAGTGATATGGCTAAATGCTGATGGGTATAGAGTAGATACTACCTCTCCTCTATTTAACGGAATAGACGGACCTATAGTGGCCGAAAAATACGCATATCTGCACAATATGTTAGAAATGTGGCCTATAGCCGTAGTTTTCCTTCTGGGAGTAGTGCTTGTGTTGGTTGGTATGGCAAGGCTGATGGTATATAAAAAGCCATCTTTCTATCTAACCGGATTAGGTGTATTCCTTGCAGTTTTGGGCATTCTGCTGAATATAGGGTTTGGAGATATGGCATATTTCCATTCGTTGTACGATGTTCAGAGTTCGCTAACTTTATACAATAGCTCGTCCAGCTTATACACTCTAAAGACTATGGCGTGGGTTTCGCTTGCAGTTCCTTTTGTGATACTCTATATAGCCTATGTCTGGAAGAAGATGACCGCAATTAAGAAATAATATGGGAAGTAAAAAAGGCTTCAAATTTGGGTTGCTCCCTAAGATTCTTATAGCTATTGTTGTTGGTATAGTGTGCTCTTTATTCTTTCCGGTTTGGGCAGCACGCATATTTGCTACATTTAATTCGCTGTTTGGTGCCTTTTTAAGCTTTATAATACCGCTTTTGATATTAGGCTTGGTAGCTCCGGGAATAGCAGAGATGGGGAGAGGAGCCGGCAGACTATTGGTGATAACTCTTTTGTTGGCATACGCTTCTACCATATTTGCAGGCTACCTGTCTTACTTTACTTGTGAATTTACCTATCCTATATTTCTGTCTAAAGACTCATCGTTGGCATTAGCAACTCTTTCTGAGTCTTCTATTGTTTCTCCATATTTTGAAGTAGGGGCGCCTCCCGTATTCGGGGTAATGACAGCTCTGGTACTTGCTTTTGTGCTTGGCTTAGGTGCAGCCTATTCAAAGGCAGATACCATGGTAAAGGTACTC
>ONYJ01000208.1 GCA_900322025.1 uncultured Bacteroidales bacterium
CTCGGCGATATGAGAGAACTTGGAGCCGATTCTCAGAAAGAGCATCGCAACATATTGGAAGTGGCTGTAAAGATTCTGCCGCAAACCATTTTTCTCGTAGGAGAAGAATTTGCCAAGGCATATAAAAATCTCTACGATAAAAAGGCAGACTGCATAAAAGCCGCAAAAGACAAGGTGGAAATAAAGACTTTCTCTAATACCGAAGAGCTTACCAAGTATCTGGAAGAAAATCCATTGAAACATAAAACCATCTTCATTAAAGGCTCCCACAGCATAGGATTGGAAAAATTGTTTCCACTATTATAAACCACGGTTAATTAACTGCACGCAAAAGTAAAAGCTATTATTGCTATGCGCAGATTTCAGCACACCTACACTCGCATTATTTTTGCCCTGATAGTGGCTATTGTATTCCCTGCCAAAGATATTATGGCACAGAAGATTCTGTATCAAGACAAAACAGAGTCTATGCCTATAATACATCCAGATAAAAGCGTAACTTTCCGTTACTATGCTCCTGCAGCATCTGATGTAGAAATTAGCGGCGATTTTCTCTCGCCTTCTGAGCGCCCTGCAAAAATGAAAAACAATGGCAACGGTCTATGGGAATATACCACAGTAGCACCGATAGCTCCGGAGATTTATGCTTATTCCTACATCGTAGATAATCAGAAAATGCTCGACCCTCTAAATATGTTTGTATGGCGTAATATCTCAGATTTATACAACATTTTTATTGTAGAAGGAGAAAGAACTGCAAATTATCTGATACAAGATGTGCCGCACGGAACCGTTTCTGCTGTATGGTATCAAAGTCCAAATATAGCAACAAGTACCAAATCTGCGCTCAGTTATAATGGCGGCAAGGGAATGTATCGTAGAATGATGGTATATACCCCTGCAGGATACGAGACAAGCAGAAAAAAATATCCGGTACTCTATCTTCTTCACGGAATGGGAGGCGACGAAACCGCTTGGTTAGACTTTGGAAGAGCCGCACAAATAATGGATAACCTCATAGCTCAAGGCAAAGCCCATCCAATGATTGTTGTTATGCCAAATGGCAACCCATCGCAACAGGCTGCACCATTGGAAAATTCCACCAGATACGATATGCCTCTGTTCTTCTTGCCTAAGACAATGGATGGCAGCTTTGAAGAAAGCTTCAACGATATCGTGTATGCGGTTGAAAAAAACTACAGAGTAATTAGACATAAAAAAGGCCGCGCTATTGCAGGACTAAGCATGGGAGGCTTCCAGTCTTTATATATATCGGCCAATTATCCGCAAATGTTTGGAGCTGTTGGACTTTTCTCGCCAGCCGTTGAAGTGCAAGAACAGTATAAAAGCCATAGCATTTACAGCAATATAGATACAAAATGGCAACACCAGATGGCAAAAAATCCTCCTTTATACTGGATAGGAATAGGCCAGCAAGATCCGTTATATGATGAAGTTGCCAACTTGAGAAAAGATTTCGATATTTGCCAATATCCCTACACCTACTTTGAAATAAGTGGAACTCATGTGTGGACCTGTTGGAGAATATTTCTACAAGAATTTACCCAAAAAATATTCAAGCAGACATGATTTGCAAAACATACTGTTATTTATAAACATAGAGCTAATTTAAAAACTATGAGATACATTTTTATTATAATCGCCGCTATAAGTGCAATCACCGGTGTTTCCTGCAAAAGCAGTAGCTCTTCAGGTGTCTCTGATACAAAAGATACTATTGCCCTACAGAGCTATAACTACTATTTCCACGAGGAAAAGAACATTGCCAAATCTTCTGAATATCCAGATCAGGCAGACTCTGCAAGCATTTCTGTAGATATTAATTTCCAACTTCCTAAAGACACAAACTCCGTTCTCTCAAAAAGGATAAGAGAGTGGGTTAATGAACAGATATCAAATAGCGAAAACATAATTTATCAGGGAAATCTCGCAGAAGGACAACGCCTTACAGATTTCTATGGAGAAGCTTTCAAAAAAGAACTCGAAAGCACTTTAGAACCACCTGTTTTTAATGGATATAGATATACAGAAATAAGCGCTTACAGAGGCTTTGAGAATCATAAATGCATAACGTGGCTTTTTACCTACAGCCAATATACAGGAGGTGCTCATGGCTTTGTTATTATATATGGAGCCACATTTAGAAAGGCAGACGGAAGAAGGTTTGGACACGACTTGTTAGCAAACAACTACGATGCTACCACAAAACTCACCCCTATGATGCTCTCCGGCCTCTGCGAATACTTTGAGGCCGATCAAGAAACTGTTGTGCACGACTACACAGACAGCAAAATTACAGAGTGGCAGGTGGCACTGCCCAAGTATGGGCCTTGGTTTACAGAAGGGGGCGTGGAGTTTCTTTATCAGCAGTACGAAATAGCAGCGTACGCAGCCGGTATGCCGTCTTTTACCATACCATACGCAAAAATGGAGGGAATTCTTTCCCATGCAGCAGCAGAACTTTTAAAATAAATATATAACTAAACTAATCAGATATGAAAAAGAGTTTACTAAACTTATCCATCCTATTTGTTGTAGCAACATTATTTGCAAACTGCAAAAACAATTCGTCTGCCGATTTGTTTGCAACAGGAGAATTTGCCTCAGACTCTGTTTCTTACAACTATTCAGAAAAGGTAATGCTCCAACTATCAGAGCCTTATGAACATCAAGACAGTACAGAAATTCTAGTACACTTAGAAATAGATTATCCAAAACACAACGGCAAGAACTTGGTTGCAGAAAAAAACATTCGAAAATGGATTAGCGAGAGTCTGGCCTTCTACAATGAATATAAAAAAGTTTACGAAGGGGATTCAAACGATGCCAATGCCTTTGTAAACTTCTACGGCAACTCATACAAAGAATATTTTAACAAACAGAACGATTTCCCTGCTTCTGCCCTAAGTTATGAAGTAGCTATCAAAAAAGTTTTTGAAAATGCCCATTGTGTAACTTATACCTTTATGATGGATATGTACTTGGGTGGAGCACACGGCGGACGCACCTATTACGGTACAACCTTTAATAAAAGCGACGGCACTGCACTCAGCAATTTTCTGTACAACAAAGATGTTACAGATGATGGCCTAAACAAAGCAGTTAAAGACGGGCTGATGTCGTATTGGGATATTAAAAGCGAAGACACACTC
>ONYJ01000125.1 GCA_900322025.1 uncultured Bacteroidales bacterium
TATTACTTATTAAACATTTCCTTGATAGTTCCTATAGAACCAAGTAAAGAAGAAGCATCGTAAGGCAGATATACGGTTTTGTTATCTTTCCCTGATACCATTTCTTTTAGTGTTGCAATATACTTATCTGCAAGCATATAGTTGGCTGGCGACATATTGCTTTCCTTTACGGCAGCAGCTATTCTTTCAATAGCTTCCGCTTCTGCCTTAGCCTGCAAAACCTTTGCTTCTGCTATACCCTGAGCCTGTAGAATCTTTGTTTGCTTCTCGGCTTCGGCCCTGTTTATCTGAGCTTCTTTCAAACCCTCAGATTCCAGAATAGCTTTCTCTTTATCTCCGGAAGCCTTCAACACCTTAGCACGCCTCTCTCGTTCTGCCTGCATTTGCTGCTCCATGGCATCACGCACGCTATTAGGAGGTGTAATGTCTTGAAGTTCTACTCTGTTCACTTTTACACCCCATTTATTAGAAGCTTCGTCTAACACTGCACGCAGCTTTGAGTTGATGGTATCTCTTGAAGTAAGCGTCTGGTCTAACTCCAGTTCGCCGATAACATTACGCAATGTCGTTTGAGTCAGTTTTTCTATAGCGTATGGAAGATTGTCTATTTCATAAACAGCCTTAACTGGGTCTGTAATCTGGAAGTACAAAAGAGCGTTTATTGTGGTTGTAACATTGTCTTTTGTAATAACACTTTGCTTTGGGAAGTCAAAGACCTGCTCTCTAAGATCTATCTTATCGCTCTGGCGCATTATCACATGCGACATACCATCATACCCTTCCACAACCTTTCTTATATATACCTTTCTCGGCTTGTCTATTATTGGCCAGATAATATTTACTCCGGAAGGTAGCGTAGCATGAAACTTTCCGAGCCTTTCTACAATTTTAGTTTCAGATTGCTGAATAACTTTTATGCCAGACAGTACTATCAGCACTACAATTGCTATAACCGCAATAAGAATAATAACACCAGTTTCCATATCAATCAATTTTTTTAACAGTAACTATTACACTCTCTAATTTTACTATTTCTACCCTTGCTCCAAGTTCAATAGGCTGTTCGTTATAAGAAACAGCTTTCCAATCGTCTCCATCTACCTTAACCCTGCCCTGTCCTGTTGTAGGATTTATAGATTCAGAAACAATACCTTTTCTGCCAATCAGAGCATCTACATTTGTTTTTACCTCATCTTTACCTTTCTTGTAAAACAATTTCATAAGCAATGGTCTGATAAACACAAAAGATAATAATGTAACCAAGGCAAATATTATCACCTGCCAAGTTAGGTTAAGATTAAAAAGAGCCCCGAGACACGCCACCAGTGCCCCAAAAGAGAAACAAATAACAGCAATGCCACTTGTAAACATTTCCAGAATGAAAAAGAGCAACGCTACGATAAGCCATATTTGCCAAAGTTCCATAGTTAACAGATTTTAGTTTCAAAGCCTAAATATAGCAATAAATTTACTTATATTTGCATATAAGTTTTAAATTCTAAATATCATTTTATGGCACAGATCGATCTCAGCAAGTATGGAATTACTGGCGTGAAAGAAATTATCTACAATCCTTCTTACGAACTTCTGTTTAAAGAAGAGATGAGGCCCGAACTTACAGGCTACGACAAGGGGCAACTTACAGAACTTGGCGCAGTAAATGTTATGACTGGCGTTTATACCGGCAGAAGCCCTAAAGACAAATTTTGGGTAATGGACGATAAAAGCCGTAACACCATTTGGTGGACTTCAGACGAATACAAAAACGATAACAAGCCTTGCAGCCAAGCTACTTGGGAGGTATTAAAAGGTTTGGCTCGTACCGAACTAAGCAATAAGAAACTTTATGTTGTAGATGGCTTCTGCGGAGCAAATGCCAACACTCGAATAAAGGTAAGATTTATAATGGAAGTGGCTTGGCAAGCTCACTTTGTACGCAATATGTTCATCCGTCCTACTGAGGAGGAATTGGCTAATTTCGGAGAACCGGATTTTGTAGTACTCACAGCTTCAAAAGCTAAAGTAGATAACTACAAAGAATTGGGGCTGAATTCAGAAACTGCTGTTGTCTTTAACATTACAGAAAAGATGCAGATAATTCTAAACACATGGTATGGTGGAGAAATGAAGAAGGGAATGTTCTCTTACATGAATTATTTGCTGCCTCTTCAGGGCATAGCTTCTATGCACTGCTCTGCCAACACCAACGAAAAGGGAGAAACTGCAATTTTCTTTGGCCTGTCCGGAACAGGTAAGACCACTCTTTCTACAGACGACAGGCGTGCACTCATAGGAGACGATGAACACGGTTGGGACGATGATGGTATCTTTAATTTTGAAGGTGGCTGCTATGCAAAAGTTATCAACTTAGACCGCAATGCCGAACCTGAGATTTATGGAGCTATCAAGAGAGACGCCTTACTCGAGAATGTTACTGTAGATGAAAAAGGCATGATAGACTTCTCCGACAAGAGCGTTACCGAAAATACAAGAGTTTCATACCCTATCTACCATATCAACAATATAGTTAAACCCGTTAGCAAGGCTCCTGCTGCCAAGAAAGTTATATTCCTCTCTGCAGATGCGTTTGGGGTACTGCCTCCTGTTTCTATCCTTACACCTGAGCAGACTAAGTATTATTTCTTGAGCGGTTTTACCGCTAAACTGGCTGGCACCGAGCGTGGTATAACAGAGCCTACTCCTACATTCTCTGCTTGTTTTGGAGCCGCATTCCTTTCGCTGCATCCTACAAAATACGGAGAAGAACTTGTTAAGAGAATGGAAAGCGTTGGAGCAAAGGCTTATCTTGTAAACACCGGTTGGAACGGTACAGGCAAGAGAATATCCATCAAAGACACCAGAGGTATAATCAATGCCATTTTAGATGGTTCTATAGACAAGGCTCCTACCAAAAAGATACCTTATTTCAACCTCGAAATCCCTACTGAACTAAAAGGTGTAGCTACCTCGATTTTAGACCCAAGAGACACTTATGCTGCTGCTGCTGCTGAGTGGGATACTAAAGCTAAGGATCTTGCAAGTAGATTTATAAAGAACTTTACCAAGTTTACTTCTAACGAAGAGGGCAAGGCTCTGGTAGCAGCCGGTCCGCAGTTATAATATGCAGGCACCTCTTCCTGAAATAGCGGAAAGAATATCAAATATGGCTGCAGGCGAGAATCCTTCAGATTCCACTCTTGCAGCCATTATTTCTTCGTCTTCCTATGACGCCATATTGTCTGAAAAGGCAAATCTCATACGCCGAGCCATATATGGGAATCAGATTTTTTTACGAGGTCTGATAGAGATTACCTCTTACTGTAAAAATAATTGCTACTATTGCGGACTAAGAGCCGGAAACGCAAATACTATGCGTTACCGAATGTCTGAAAATGAGATACTTCATGCATGTAATTATGGCTATAGCTTAGGACTGAGAACCTTTGTTCTGCAAGGCGGAGAAGACCCTGCATACACAGACAAGGCTATATGCAGCATTATAGAAAACATCAAGAAGAGGCATCCCGATTGCGCAATAACCCTGTCGTTAGGAGAAAAAGAATACAATAGCTATAAGTCTTTCTACGATGCAGGAGCAGATCGTTATCTTCTAAGGCACGAGACTGCTGATGCAGAGCATTACAGATTTATGCATCCGGAAAACATGTCTTTAGAAAAAAGAAAAGAATGTCTTTTTGCACTCAAGGAAATAGGTTTTCAGGTAGGTAGCGGCTTAATGGTAGGTGCTCCTAAGCAAACAGTAGATAATATTATCTCCGATCTGAGATTCCTGCAACAACTCTCTCCGGATATGATAGGCATAGGACCTTTCATGCGCCACTCTTCTACCCCTTTCGCATCCTACGAAAACGGCTCGGGTGAACTGACTGTTAGATTGTTGGCCCTACTGAGAATTTTATTTTCGCATGCCCTTCTGCCCAGCACTACTGCCTTATTTACCTTAGATGGCAACTGGATGCCCAAAGCTCTTAAATCCGGAGCAAATGTTATCATGCCCAACCTAACCCCTTTGAAATACAGAAAAAAATACGAACTTTACGATGGAAAAGCATCGCTGAGTTTGGATAGTGCAGACAATCTCAAAATTTTAGTAAAAAAACTGGAATCCCTTGGGTTTGTTTATGCGCAAACAAGAGGCGATGTAAAACGCTAAAAGAACTTCTACACCAAATTAAGTTACAAGATGAACAAAATAAAATTTACAATACTTCTTGCGGCATTTGCCTTAGGAGCATCCTCATTACTAAAAGCACAGAATGATGACTTCTATGCTGAAATCAAAAGTTTTATGACAGAAAATCGGGCTGACTACAATGATATAGTCGAGAGTTATTTTGCCGGTAAAGAATTATCTTTAGACGATTATACTCTGCTATATTACGGCTACACTTTTACAGACGCTTACAACCCAAATTACTATAACTCATCTATAGACTCCCTGATAGCAAAAAAACTATATAGCCAGGCCTATGCTGCCCTGCAGGCAGATCACAAACAGGATCCAACCTCTCTGCAAACGCTTTTTTATCTTATAAATATAGCAGAAGAGCTCCTAAAGCCAGAAGAGAGCAAGATGTATCAATCGCGATATATAAATCTCGTAAAAGCTATAATGGGAGCCGGCGGTGATGGGCTTTCAAAGGAAAACGCTATTAGGGTGAACAGAGTTACAGACGAGTTTCAAATCCTAAGCACCTATTTTGGAGCTTCCAGTATTGTTAATAAAGAGTTCTCGGAAGATTTTATAGACAAGGTTAGTATAAAAAACGATAAACCTAATATCATAGATATTTTCTTCGACTTCAAAAGATATGTAGAAGTAGCCAAATAGCTACCTATATCTGATATATTTCATAAAGAAAGGCAGGCTCTCGTCTTTAATTATAAGACAACCAGCTAAATATAGAGCAGCAGATACTATGCCCGACACCAAAAGCCGGGCATAAATATTTTCTATGAACGAAGCCATATAAAAGGCTCCACCCACGGCTATTGCAGCAATTGCCAATATGGGAAATACGCTCTTTATCTGCTCATAGAATGTTAAGCCCACTGCAGGCCTTGTAAACAAACTACCCACAACTACATTCAGAAAACTGCATATCAAAAATCCCCATATCATAGGTAGCATGCCCATTGGCACTGTTATCAGTATAGACAATATGCCCAATAACTTCTTTATCAGCTCGCAAGCAAATAAACTTTTAGTTCTGCTCACAGTTTTTAGAATATTAACATGCACATTGCACACTATATACGACAAGTGAGCCAGACACAGAACCCTTATCAATGGTGTCATACCTATCCACTTGTCTTTGAGAATAATCTGTATCAAATCCGAAGCGTTGGCCATCAAGAAAAAATTAACAGGCACTACAATAAAAGCCGTAAAATGCATTGTTCGTATGGCTTGCTGCCGTAAGAAAGCCTTATCGTCTTGATGTTTTGAAAAAATCGGAAACAGAGCTCTGAGGGTAAAGTCGCTGATATTAGTCGGCACATAGCCACCCAAAGAAGAACTACGATTATATAAGCCTAACTGCTTTTCTCCAAACTTTTTACCTATGAACAGCGAATATAAACTTCCGTACACTGCGTTAATTACCGAGGTAAACATTAGCGGCATACCGTAGCTTAAAAGCTTTTTCAGCGAAACAGCACTGAAGGTAAATGAGAACTTCCAGTTAGCTATACAAACATAAAGTATAAGCATAACCGAGGCTGTAAACAAGCTCTGAATAATAAGCGCCCAGTAAGCGAGTCCTTTGTATAACAGAAAAATGGTCAAGCCTCCAGAAGTTAAGGTTACAAAAAAGGTTATTCTGGCTATAGCCTTAAAATTCAGTTCGCGTTGCAGTTTAGCATAAGGTACTATGCTGGCAGCTCTTAATAAGAGAATTATGGCAGACACCCTAACAACTTGCTCCAATACCGGAACATTAAAATAAGTAGCTATATACGGAGCTGCCAATAAAAACACTATGTATGCTACAATGCCCAGAGAAGTTGTAAAAATAAAGGCCGTATTTAAATCCAAGGCCGAAATATCCTTCTTCTGAATCAGGGAACTCTCTAAGCCAAAGTCTATAAAAGCCTGCGTAATTGAGAAAAACACAACTGTATAGGCCACAATGCCATAGTCGTCTGGCGATATTAGTCGCGATACCAGCAGGGTAAGAATAAGTGGTAGTCCATAAAGCGAAAAGTGTTGAATTCCGCTCCATAACACAGTTTTCTTTGTCACACTTAACATACCCTGCCAAATGTTTTAAGATGTATGCTGTCTAACAAGTATTTGGCCAGCCCAAAAGGGAACATCAACAAAGCTAAAAATGGCCTCGGGGCAGAAGATAGCAAGCCTCTAAAGCCACAGCGAATAGAAATTGCATCCGAGCAGATAATGCTATGCAAGATTTTATCTGCCCGGAGTGCAACTCTTTGATTATGATAGGCTCTATAACCTAAAGGATTTGAGTATAAAAGAAATCTGTACTTATGCGTATAACCATCGGGATTGTACTTGCAATGTTGGGTAAAGCGCGGCATCAACAAAAATTGATATGAAGCATCTAACTGTTCGTACAGGTAAGCATCCGGCACAAATCTCTCTCCCTCAAATATCGGATACAAATGCTTTTTGATAACAGAAGTTTTTAGAAACATTGCCGCCTCGCCGGTACAACCTCGCTTGTGAATATCACTCAGATGAGACACATAAACATCTGTTGGATAAGCAGTGGAGCGTCCTTCTATTTCCTTAAAACTAAAAACCCCACATACTTTATCGTCTGCCACGCCGGCAACATCTGAATTTTTGCAGTTGGAATTCCAGAAATCAAGGAAATCTCCAAATACATTTTCATCGGTAAGATAATCGTCTGAATCTATACATAAGAACCAGACTGCCTCAGAAACCGATACTGCAAGATTATGAGCAGACATCTTACCCGAGTTATCTTGATGAAAATATCTGATATTAAGTTTATTTTCAGTTTTCCATGCATCTATCAAGGCGGCTGTTCCATCTGTGGAGCCATCATCTACAATAATCCATTCAAAGTCTGTAAATTTTTGACTACACAGACTCTGATATAGCTTAGGCAGAGAATATGCCCTATTGTAGGTTGGTGTAAATATGGTTAGTTTAGGTTGTTGCATGAGCCGAAAATATTCTTTTTGAGTGCTATACTATTTTGCCGATTTTTTACCGTTATCTGCAATTACTCCCCAGATTCCAGCGGCCAACATAGCGCCTACAAATGGGCCCGCTATAAATATCCATAGATTAGATAAAGCAGAGCCACCTTGGAAAATTGCAGGAGCAAGAGAACGGGCTGGATTTACAGAAGTGCCGGTATATCTGATACATACAAGATGAACCAACACAAGAGCCAAACCTATGGCAAGGCCGGCAAAGTTGTTTGTTGCACCATTTGTTTTTGAAGTAGCACCTAAAACAACAAGAACGAATACACATGTAAACACTATCTCAGCAATAAGGCCACCCATCATTGTAACTCCACTCTGCAAATCATTGGCTCCTGTACCGGTTAGAGTGGAATTGCTCGTGAGGAGATATAAAATGGCAGAACCTATGAAAGCACCTATGCACTGGAAAACTATGTACATGATAGTATCTTTTGCATTGATTCTTCCACTTAGGAATACTCCAAGAGTTATAGCCGGGTTGATATGACAACCGCTAATTCCGCCTATTGTATAAGCCATAGCAACAACAGATAACCCAAATGCCATGGCAGTTCCTATTACCGTTGCAGCATTAACTA
The DNA here is from genome assembly GCA_900322025.1 of uncultured Bacteroidales bacterium. Taxonomy (GTDB): domain Bacteria; phylum Bacteroidota; class Bacteroidia; order Bacteroidales; family UBA932; genus Egerieousia. The sequence continues at coordinate 7,809 of ONYJ01000125.1, forward strand.
CATTAGAGCAGTCGGATGAACAATTTAGGCTTACGGCAACTCCGCAGCCCATAAGAACCAGCACCATTGTGCCGAACATTTCTGCTAAATACTTTTTCATAATGAGTATGTTTTAAGTAGTTCTTTTGCAAATTTAATAAAATAACAGCTAAAGCGAGTACAGTTCAGAAGCTCTGCTTCTTGGCAAAGCAGTTAAAATAATGTTATCTAAATTGGCTCCACAATCTATCAGTGCCTGACGGGCTGAATCTAAGGCAAGCTCCGGAGTATTGTTATTGGCAGAGATATGACAGAGGTATATATGTTTCATCTGCCCGGTTCTGTTCGGATAGGTTTTCATTAGAATCTCGGCCGCCTGATTATTACTTAGGTGGCCACTACCACCACTGATTCTATCTTGGAGAATCTTTGGATACAGCCCGTTCTGTAACATTTCTGAATCGTAATTGCTTTCTAATAACAAAATATCTGCTTTAGATACATTTTCAAGCACTTCCGCTGTTATCTGCCCACAATCTGTCAGAATTACAATAGTCTGACCAGATAGCACAAGTTTATAACCCACCGTCTGAGTAGCATCGTGGCACACCGCAAAAGGTCTGACTTCTACACCGCATAGGGTAGCCGATGCGCCCACTTCTATACTATGTAATGAGCTGTTCAGACGATTTCTGGTACATACATTATTTAATAGAGCCCGTAAGAGTTCTGATGTGGCATACACAGGTTTGGAATACTTAGAAGCTATGATACCCAAAGCTTTAATATGATCTATATGGTCGTGAGTTACAAGTATGAAATCTACCTGTTTTAGACTCAATCCATATTCTGCCAGCTTTTTACCACAAGTACGAGGCCCCACTCCGGCATCTACCAGAAATGAAACTTTATCATCTGTAAAAAAATAACAGTTTCCGCTACTGCCGCTCGAAAGAGATATGAATCTGAGCATTACAAAGCCCTGATAAGACCGATGAACAGTGTAGTCATCTTTTTAACAGCCTTATCTGCTGCCTTAATAACTTCTTGTTCATCGTTTACAAAGTCTGCTTTCTGAGTATCGCCCGATGCATTTGTTATAACAGATACCCCAAAAACATTTATACCACAATGGCGAGCCACTATAACTTCCGGAACAGTACTCATAGCAACTGCATCGCCGCCTATAATTCTCATGTAGCGATACTCCGCCTTGGTTTCATAAGAAGGGCCGCTACCAGCTACATAAACTCCAGACTTTAACTCAAATCCATTCTCGGCCGCAATCTGCTTTCCTTTGGCTATCAGGTTCTCATCATACGGGTGGCTCATATCAGGGAAACGGGTTCCGAATGTAGCTAAATTTTGACCTATCAATGGGTTAGGAAGAAGATTTATATGGTCTTCTATAGCCATTAGATCGCCCACTCTAAAATCCGGATTAAGACCTCCGCAAGCACAAGATACTAACAAGTATTCAACACCAAGCACCTTCATTACGCGTATAGCTATGGTAACCTGATCCATAGAGTACCCCTCGTAATAGTGAAAGCGCCCCTGCATACATATTACGCACTTGCCGCCAAGAGTTCCTATCAGCAGATTTCCCTTATGGCCAACCGCTGTTGATACAGGAAAATATGGAATGTCTGAATATGGTACAACTATAGCATCTTCTATTTTGTCTGCCAAGGCTCCAAGTCCGCTGCCGAGTATTATACCGGCAACTGGCTTTTTGTTACCTATTCTCATCTTCAAAAAACCTGCGGCTTTGTAAATTTGTTCTTCTTTTTCTAACATATCTCGATAATTTAAAATTTCAACTAATCAGTTATGAGCGCTCCGAAAGCAGCTTTCTGCTCAGCCTGCGAACCTGCGAAAGAATCTCCTTCTCTTCGGCTATATATCTGTCTTTCATTACTATTTTTCCATTACAGATTACAGTTTGTATGCAATCTGAATGCGCAGAATATACAAGGTTTGCCTCAAAATTTATATTAGGAGTAAAGCTGTAGTTGTCTATATCTATGATAGATAAATCAGCAAGCATTCCCTCCTTTACTTCTCCTCCCTCCAAAGA